>NZ_BAAAUG010000065.1:33391-46266 GCF_039533825.1 Streptomyces rectiviolaceus | reverse complement strand
CGCCAGGCGGCGACGGCGCGGCTTCGCGCGGGGGCGGCGAGGCTGCGCGTGGCGACGCGGCGGGAAGCGGCGGTGCCGCTCGCCCGTAGGCTCCGGGGGCTCACACCTGACAGCTTCGGCCATCCCGCGACGTCGCGGGGGACCGGTGGCCCGTACGGGGGAAGCCACACGTCCCGCACGCCCGCTGGCGTAGCGTCGACAGCACGCATTTCTCTCACCCCGCAGCCATCGCGCAGCCGATTTTCACCACGTACACCCACCAGGACCGGCGACCCACGTGAGCTCCACTTCTTCCGCCCGGCACATCCGGCACCCGTCGCACCTCCAGGTGCGACAGGGGGCCCAGGGCGCCTATCGACTGGTGCGTACACCGCCGGTCCGCGTGGACCCCCCTCGTCTTGACGCACGGCAGCGTGCGGTGGTTGACCACCCCGGAGGGCCGCTGCTCGTCCTGGCGGGGCCCGGCACGGGCAAGACGACGACGCTCGTGGAGTCCGTCGCCGCGCGGATCGCGAAGGGCACGGATCCGGAGCGGGTCCTGGTCCTCACCTTCAGCCGCAAGGCCGCGGTGGAACTGCGCGACCGCATGGCGCTGCGCATAGGCACGGCCAACGCCCCGCAGGCGACGACCTTCCACTCCTTCTGTTACGCCCTCATCCGCGCCCACCAGGACGCGGACCTGTTCGTCGAGCCCCTCCGCCTCCTCTCGGGACCCGAGCAGGACGTGGCCGTGCGTGAGCTTCTCGCGGGCCAGATCGACCTGGCGGGCGAGGGCCGCTCCCACGTCCGCTGGCCGGACGAGCTGCGCGCCTGCCTGACGACGCGGGGCTTCGCCGACGAGGTGCGCGCGGTGCTCGCCCGGAGCCGTGAACTGGGCCTTGGCCCCGACGCCCTGGACGCCTTCGCCCGCCGCGCGGGGCGGCCTGACTGGGGCGCGGCGGCGGCGTTCCTCGCGGAGTACCTGGACGTACTCGACATGCAAGGAGTGCTCGACTACGCCGAACTCGTGCACCGCGCGGTGCTGCTTGCGCGGCGTCCCGAGGTCGCGCGGGCGCTCGGCGCGCAGTACGACGCGGTGTTCGTGGACGAGTACCAGGACACGGATCCGGCGCAGGTACGGCTGCTGCACGCGCTGGCCGGGGGCGGTCGCTCCCTCGTCGCGTTCGGCGACCCGGACCAGTCGATCTACACCTTCCGGGGCGCCGACGTGAACGGCATCCTGGAGTTCCCATCCGACTTCCCGCGCGCGGACGGCACTCCGGCCCCGGTGGAGGTCCTGACGACCTCCCGCAGGTCCGGGTCCGGCCTCCTCGCCGCCACGCGCCTGCTCACTCGCCGCATGCCGCTGACCAGGCTGCCCGCGGAGAAGGTGCGGGCCCACCGGGAGCTTGCGGCGGTCCGGGACGGCGGTCGCGTCGAGGCGTACACGTATCCGACGTCCGGCGCCGAGCTCGACAACATCGCGGACATCCTGCGCCGCGCGCATCTGGAGGACGGCGTCCCCTGGAGCGAGATGGCGGTCCTGGTCCGCGCGGGAGCCCACACGATCCCCGCGGTCCGCCGCAGCCTCACCGCGGCGGGTGTCCCCCTGGACATCGACGGCGACGACATCGCCCTGCGCCATGAGCCTGCGGTGACGCCGTTGCTCACGGCCCTGCGGGCGGTGGCCGGGGCGGTGGTTGCCCAGCCGTCGGTTGCTGCGGCGGAGCTGGAGCTGGAGCCGGAGCCGGAGCCGGAGCCGGAGCCGGAGCTGGAGCCGGGGGCTGAATCTGAGCCGGAGTCTGAATCTGGGCCTGGGCCTGAGCCTGAGCCTGGGCCGGGAGCTGGCGCCGAGCTCGGTCCTGAGTCCGAACCCGATGGCGCGGCTGATCCCGAAGCCACGGCCCCCGTCTGGCTCGACACCGAGACCGCCCTGACCCTCCTCACGTCCCCCCTCGCCGGCATGGACGCCGCCGACCTCCGCCGTCTCGGCCGGGCCTTGCGCGCGGAGGAGCGCGCCGCGGGGAACCATCTTCCGCCGCCCTCCGACGAGCTCCTTGCCCGCGCGCTCGCCGAGCCGGAGCGGCTCGTCGCCCACGACCCCGCGTACGCGCGTGGCGCTCAGCGGCTCGGCTCGCTGCTCCGTAAGGCCCGGGAGCGCCTCGCGGGCGGCGGCACCGCCGAGGAGGCGCTCTGGGAGCTGTGGGACGGCACACCGTGGCCGCGCCGCCTTGAGCGGGCCGCACGTCGCGGTGGCGCCGCGGGGCGCAACGCGGACCGCGATCTCGACGCGGTCTGCGCCCTGTTCGCGTACGCCTCCCGCGCGGAGGAGCGCACCGGAGGGCGCGGCGCCCTCAACTTCCTGGAGGAGACCGAGGCGCAGGACATCGCCGCGGACACCCTCACGCGCAGGGCGGTACGCCCCGAGGCCGTACGCCTGATGACGGCGCACCGTTCCAAGGGCCTGGAGTGGCGGCTCGTGGTGGTCGCGGGTGTCCAGGAAGGCCTCTGGCCCGACCTGCGCCGCCGCGGCTCCCTCCTGGAGGCCGACCGCATCGGGAGCGACGGCCTCGCCGAGCCCCTCACCCCCGGAGCGCTCCTCTCCGAAGAGCGCCGGTTGTTCTACGTGGCCGCCACGCGCGCGCGTGAACGCCTCGTCGTCACCGCCGTCAAGGCGCCCGCGGACGACGGCGACCAGCCCTCCCGCTTCCTCACCGAACTCGGCGTCGAGCCCAAGGACGTCACGGGCCGCCCGCGCCGCCCGCTGTCCGTCTCCGCGCTCGTCGCCGAGCTGCGCTCCACCACCGTCGACCCCCGGGTCTCGGAGCCCCTGCGCGAGGCCGCCGCCCACCGTCTGGCCCGGCTCGCCGCGCTGAGCGACGCCGACGGGCGCCCCCTTGTGCCGTCCGCGCACCCGTACCGCTGGTGGGGCATGTACGAGCCGACGGCGAGCGAAGTCCCTCTGAGGGACCGCGACAAGCCCGTCGTCCTCTCCGGAAGCGCGCTTGACCAGCTCGCCAACACCTGTTCCCTGCAGTGGTTCCTGGGCCGCGAGGTGAAGGCGGACGCTCCCGCGACCGCCGCCCAGGGCTTCGGGAACGTGGTGCACGTCCTGGCCGACGAGGTCGCATCCGGCAGGACACCCGCCGACCTCGCCGTCCTCATGGAGCGCCTCGACTCGGTCTGGGACGCGCTGGCCTTCGACGCCCCCTGGAAGTCGACACAGGAGAAGGAGCACGCGCGCGTGGCGCTCGAACGCTTCCTCCAGTGGCATGTGACGGACCGCGCGACCCGCACCCCCGTCAGCAGCGAGCACGACTTCGACGTGACCCTCGAAGCGGGCCCCTACGAAGTACGCGTGCGCGGCTCCATGGACCGCGTCGAGCAGGACGCGCAAGGGCGTGCCTACGTGGTCGACTTCAAGACCGGCAAACAGACCCCCAGCGCCGCCGAAGTGGCCCGCCACCCGCAGCTCGCCGTCTACCAACTCGCCCTCCGGGAGGGCGCGGTCGACGACGCCTTCGAAGGCGTGCGTCCGGAAGCGGGCGGTGCGGAACTGGTGCAGCTGCGCCAGGGCGCCGCCAAGAAGGACGGCGGTGAGACCCTCCCCAAGGTGCAGGCCCAGGAGCCGCTCTCCGGGGAGTGGGTCGGTGACCTCCTGGCCACCGCGGCCGGCAAGGTCCTCGACGAGCGCTTCTCACCCACCACGGGCCAGCACTGCACGCACTGCGCCTTCCGCGCCTCGTGCAGCGCGCGTCCGGAGGGCCGACAGGTCGTGGACTGACACCCCTGGGGGCCAGTGGCCAACGTCACCTCTCTCCGGCCCGCGCTCATAGCAGCCTCACAGGCCATCTAAAGTCGCCGCAAAGCTCAACGTCTCTTGAGGAGAAACACACATGGCAGCCAACCGGAAGCTCCTGGTCGCGGCAGTCGTCTGCGCCGCCGCGTTCGTCGGCGTCACGGGCTGCTCCAGCGAGGAGAAAGACCCCTTCGACGGGATGAGCGCCGACAAGATCGCCAAGAAGGCGGCCGACGCGTCCAAGGACGCGGGCTCCTTCAAGGTGACCGGCGAGGGCAAGCAGGAGGGAAAGCCGCTCCAGGTCGACTTCTCCGTCGCCAAGTCCGGTGACTGCGAGGGCAAGATGGACGGCGGGACGGGCGGCACCGCCGAGTTCCTCGTGTCCGGCGACACCCAGTACATGAAGGGCGATGCGGCGTACTGGAAGAACGCCATGGGCGGCGGCGGCCAGACCTCGCGCTTCGAGGACAAGTGGGTGAAGTCGCCGAAGGGCAAGGGCAACGGCGTGTGCGACGCGGACGCCATGTTCCAGTCCAAGGAGCTCAAGAAGCTCAAGCGTGAGAAGGACTCCGAGGTCGACGGCAAGAAGGCGGCCGTGCTCACCAAGGACGAGACGGGTAAGAAGACCACCTTCTACGTCGCCGCAGAGGGCAAGCCGTACTTCCTCAAGGTCGTCACGACCGGCAAGGAGGACCCGAGCACGATGAACTTCTCCGACTACGGCAAGTCGGTCGCGATCAAGGCCCCGGCGCCGAACGAGGTCGTGGACCTGGCAGAGCTCATGAAGTCCTGACGTCATGAGCGGCAGCGGCCACTGACCATCGGAGATGCCCCGATTGTCAGTGGCCGCCGCTAGCCTCTCTGACGTGCCACCTCGTATCACCGACCCCGAGCAGCTCAAAGAGCTCCTCGGCATCCCGTTCACCCCGGAGCAGACGGCCTGCATCACCGCGCCGCCCGCCCCGCAGGTGATCGTGGCCGGAGCCGGGTCGGGCAAGACGACGGTGATGGCGGCCCGCGTGGTCTGGCTGGTCGGCACCGGCCAGGTCGCCCCCGAGCAGGTCCTCGGCCTGACGTTCACGAACAAGGCGGCGGGTGAACTCGCCGAGCGGGTGCGCCAGGCGCTGATCAAGGCCGGGGTCACCGACCCCGAAGCGCTCGACCCGGACAACCCCCCGGGCGAGCCGGTCATCTCCACGTACCACGCCTTCGCGGGCCGCCTCCTGACCGATCACGGGCTGCGCATTGGGCTCGAACCCACCGCCCGGCTGCTCGCCGACGCCACCCGCTTCCAGCTCGCCGCGCGCGTGCTGCGCGAGGCGCCGGGCCCGTATCCCGCGCTGACCCGTTCCTTCCCCGACCTCGTCAGCGACCTCCTCGCCCTCGACAGCGAGCTCGCGGAGCACCTTGTGCGTCCCGACAGGCTCCGCGCGTACGACACCGAACTGCTGCACACCCTGGAGGGCGCCAAGCTCTCCAACGCCGACCTGCGCAAGGTGCCGGAGACGGCGGCGGCCCGGCTCGAACTGGCCGAGCTCGTCGGCCGCTACAGGGAGGCGAAGCGCTCCCGCGACCTCCTCGACTTCGGCGACCAGATCGCCCTCTCCGCGACGCTGGCCGACGCCCGCGCGGAGGTCGGCGAGATCCTGCGCGAGGAGTTCCGCGTCGTCCTGCTCGACGAGTATCAGGACACGTCGGTGGCCCAGCGCATCCTCCTGGCCGGCCTCTTCGGGGGCGGCACTGGCCACCCCGTGACGGCGGTCGGCGACCCCTGCCAGGCGATCTACGGCTGGCGCGGCGCGTCCGTGGCGAACCTCGACGACTTCCCCGAGCACTTCGCGCACGCCGACGGCCGCCCCGCGGCCCGTCACGCGCTCAGCGAGAACCGCCGCAGCGGCGGCCGCCTCCTGGACCTCGCGAACGGCCTCGCGGAGCCGCTGCGCGCGATGCACGCGGGCGTACAGGCCCTGCGGCCCGCGCCCGGCGCCGAGCGCGACGGCATGGTGCGCTGCGCCCTGCTGCGCACGCACGCCGAGGAGATCGACTGGATCGCCGACTCCATCGCGCACCTCGTGAACACCGGCAAGGCCCCCGGCGAGATCGCCGTCCTGTGCCGCACGGCGACGGACTTCGCGCAGATCCAGGGGGCACTCGTCGCCCGCGACGTCCCCGTGGAGGTCGTCGGCCTCTCCGGTCTGCTGCACCTCCCGGAGGTCGCCGACCTCGTCGCCGTCTGCGAGGTGCTCCAGGACCCGGGTGCGAACGCCTCCCTGGTGCGCCTGTTGACCGGCCCGCGCTGGCGCATCGGCCCGCGTGACCTCGCCCTCCTGGGCCGCCGCGCACGCCTTCTCGTACGCCATGGGCACGCCGCTCCGGAGGACCCCGACCGCCGTCTCGCGGAGGCCGTGGAGGGGGTCGACCCCGCCGAGGTGATATCGCTCGCGGACGCGCTCGACACGTTCCTGGAGACGCCCTTGGACGACGACAGGGAGGACGACGGCCTGCCCTTCTCGCCGGAGGCGAGGGTGCGGTTCGCCCGCCTCGCGGCCGAACTCCGCGATCTGCGCCGCTCGCTGGCCGACCCGCTGATGGACGTGCTGCACCGGGTGCTCGCCGTCACGGGCCTGGAAGTCGAGCTCTCCGCGTCGCCGCACGCCCTCGCGGCCCGCCGCCGCGAGACGCTGTCGAACTTCCTGGACGTCGCCGCGTCCTTCGCCGCGAACGACAGCGGGGCGAGCCTGCTGGCCTTCCTCGCCTTCCTGCGGACGGCCGCGCAGTACGAGAAGGGTCTGGACAACGCCCTGCCCGGCGGCGAGAACACGGTCAAGGTGCTCACCGCCCACAAGTCAAAGGGCCTGGAGTGGGACGTCGTGGCCGTCCCCGGGCTCGTCACCGGGACGTTCCCGAGCACCCAGGGCCGCGAGAAGTGGACGGCCCAGGGCAAGGTCGTCCCGCACGCGCTGCGCGGGGACGCGGCGACCCTGCCCGACATCGAGGCGTGGGACTCCCGGTCCATGAAGGCGTTCCACGAAGACATGAAGGAGCACCAGCGCACCGAGGAGCTCCGCCTCGGCTACGTGACGTTCACCCGCCCCCGCTCGCTGCTCCTGGGTTCCGGCCACTGGTGGGGCCCTTCGCAGAAGAAGCCGCGCGGCCCCTCGGACTTCCTCCGGGCGCTGTACGACCACTGCGCGGTGGGTCACGGGGAGATCGAGGCCTGGGCGGACGAACCGGAGGAGGGCGAGGAGAACCCCGCCCTGGTGGAGGGCGCCGCCGAGCACGCGTGGCCGCTCCCGCTTGACGACACGTCCCTGGCCCGCCGCCGGGCCGCCGCGCGGACGGTCCTCACGCATCTGGACCGCCTGACGGGGGAGGGGGCGCCGGACGCCGCCGCCGACGCCCGCTCGCACGAAGAGCCCCACCCGTCGGCGTACGACGACGTGCCCCCGGCCGAGGACCCGGACTGGCCACCCCCTCCGGAGGACGAGGAACCGCCCTACGTAGAAGAGGAACCGCCCTACGTAGAAGCAGGGCCGCCCGAAGCCGACCCCGAGGACTGGGACTCCTGGACATCGGCCCGCCCGGCGATCCCGCACCAGGCGGCCGCCCCGCCCTCCGGGCCCGACGCACGCCCGCACCCTGTCACCACCCACCCGAAGGAGCCCCGCCTCACCCCGGAGGAGTCCCGCACCCTCGCCTCCTGGGACCGCGACCTGGACGCCCTCACCGGCGAACTCCTGCGCGCCCGCGAGGCGATCAGGGACATCCCCGTACCGGCATCGCTCACCGCGTCCGAGGTGCTGCGCCTGGCCGCCGACCCGGAGGGCTTCGCGCAGGAGCTCGCGCGCCCGATGCCGCGCCCGCCGCAGCCCGCGGCCCGTCGCGGCACCCGCTTCCACGCCTGGGTGGAGACCCGCTTCGAAGAGCTGCGCCTCCCGCTGCTCGCCCCCGAGGACCTGCCCGGCGGCGGCCCCGGCGAGGCCGAGATCGCCGACGAACGTGATCTGGACGCACTCAAGGAGGCCTTCGAACGCACCGAGTACGCCCACCGCACCCCCCACCGCGTCGAGGTGCCCTTCCAGCTGACGCTCGCGGGCCGCGTCGTGCGCGGCCGGATCGACGCGGTCTACAAGGAGGTCGACGGCGACGACGTGACGTACGAGATCGTCGACTGGAAGACCAGCCGCACCCGCACCGCCGACCCCCTGCAGCTCGCCGTCTACCGCCTGGCCTGGGCCGAGCTGCACGACGTGCCTCCGGAGTCCGTGAAGGCGGCGTTCCTGTACGTGCGCAGCGGCGAGACCTCCCGCCCCGCGCACCTGCCGGGCCGGGCCGAGCTCGAGCGGATCCTGCTCGAGGAACCGGGCGGGCAGTCGGGTGACGAACCACCGGACGATCCGGCTCCCGGGGACGGCTAGGCTCGTGACCATGAGCCAGTCCGTTGACAGCGACGTCAGTGGCGGCAGCGCCGTCCGTACGTACATCCAGACCCACCGTGCCGCCTTCCTCGACGATCTCGTCGAGTGGCTGCGCATCCCGTCCGTGTCGGCACAGCCCGACCACGCGGACGACGTGCGGCGCAGCGCGGACTGGCTCGCGGCCCAGCTCAAGGAGACCGGCTTCCCGGCCGTCGAGGTCTGGGAGACGCCGGGAGCGCCCGCCGTGTTCGCCGAGTGGCCCTCCGGGGACCCCGAGGCCCCCACGGTCCTCGTCTACGGCCACCACGACGTGCAGCCCGCGGCCCGCGAGGACGGCTGGCACACCGAACCCTTCGAGCCCGTCGTCCAGGGCAACCGCCTCTACGCGCGCGGGGCCGCCGACGACAAGGGCCAGGTGTTCTTCCACACACTCGGCGTCCGCGCCCACCTCGCCGCCACCGGCCGCACCGCCCCCGCCGTGAACCTGAAGCTCCTGATCGAGGGCGAGGAGGAGTCGGGCTCCCCGCACTTCCGCGCGCTGATCGAGGAGCAGAAGGACCGCATCGCCGCCGACGCGGTGATCGTCTCGGACACCGGCATGTGGGCGGAGGACACCCCCACGGTCTGCACCGGTATGCGCGGCCTCGCCGACTGCGAGATCCAGCTGCGCGGCCCCGACCAGGACATCCACTCGGGCTCCTTCGGCGGCGCCGTCCCGAACACGGCGACCGCGGCAGCCCGCCTCGTCGCCGCGCTGCACGACGAGCACGCGCGCGTGGCCGTCCCCGGCTTCTACGAAGGCATCACCGAACTCACCGACCGCGAGCGCGAACTCTTCGCCGAGCTGCCCTTCGACGAGGAGCGCTGGCTGAGTACGGCCAAGTCGCACGCGACCCACGGAGAAGCGGGCCACACCACCCTGGAGCGCATCTGGGCCCGCCCCACCGCCGAGGTGAACGGCATCGGCGGCGGCTACCAAGGAGCGGGCGGCAAGACGATCATCCCGTCGTCCGTCGTCCTGAAGCTCTCCTTCCGGCTCGTCGCGGGCCAGGACCCGGACCGCGTCGAAGAGGCCGTACGCACCTGGGTCGCCGACCAGCTGCCGGACGGAATCAGCCACACGATCGCCTTCGGCGCCGCCACGCGCCCGTGCCTGACGCCGCTCGACCACCCGGCCCTGCAGTCCGTCGTACGGGCGATGGGGAAGGCCTTCGAGCAGCCGATCCGCTTCACCCGAGAGGGCGGTTCGGGACCGGCGGCCGATCTCCAGGACGTACTGGCCGCCCCCGTGCTCTTCCTGGGCATCTCCGTGCCGTCCGACGGCTGGCACGCGCCGAACGAGAAGGTCGAACTCGATCTGCTCCTCAAGGGAGTCGAGGCGACGGCCTACCTGTGGGGCGATCTCGCCGAGCACTGGCGCGATGCACACTGAGCCACGCCTTGTCGACCTTGCTGAACCACCCATTCCATCGGGGGAGTTGGAAGCACCTGTGACCACCTGGACCGACCGCACCGCTGACCGTCCCGTCTCGCTCACCGCACCGAGCGGCATCGATCGCGCAGCCCACCAGCGCCTCGACGAGGCCTGGCTCGCCGCCGCCTGGAGCCACCCCACGACACGGGTCTTCGTGGTCTCCGGCGGCCAGGTGCTCATCGACGAGACGTCCGAAGGCACCACCGAACTGGTGATGACCCCGTCCTTCGAAGCGCCCCTCACCGAGGCCCACCGCTACTTCCTGGGCACGGACGACGACGGCGTCAGCTACTTCGCGCTGCAGAAGGACTCCCTGCCGGGCCGCATGGACCAGCAGGCGCGCCCCGCGGGCCTGCGCGAGGCGGGGCTCCTCCTGTCGCCCCGTGACGCGGGCCTGATGGTGCACGCCGTCGCCCTGGAGAACTGGCAGCGCCTGCACCGCTTCTGCTCGCGCTGCGGCGAGCGCACGGTCATCGCGGCGGCAGGACACATCCGCCGCTGCCAGGCGTGCGGCGCCGAGCACTACCCGCGTACGGACCCGGCCGTGATCATGCTCGTGACGGACGACCAGGACCGCGCGCTCCTGGGCCGCCAGGTGCACTGGCCCGAGGGCCGCTTCTCGACGCTCGCGGGCTTCGTGGAGCCGGGCGAGTCCATCGAGACGTCCGTGCGGCGCGAGGTCTGGGAGGAGGCCGGTGTCATGGTCGGCGACGTCGAGTACGTCGCGAGCCAGCCCTGGCCGTTCCCCTCCAGCCTGATGCTGGGCTTCATGGCCAGCGCCACGTCGTCGGAGATCAACGTGGACGGCGAGGAGATCTCCGAGGCCCGCTGGTTCTCCCGGGAAGACCTGCGGGCCGCATTCGAGTCCGGAGAGGTCCTGCCTCCCTACGGGATCTCGATTGCGGCCCGACTGATCGAGCTCTGGTACGGCAAGCCCCTGCCGAAGCCGGGCACCGTCGGCTAGGCCAGCTTCTGCTTCACCTGGGCCAGCGACGGGTTCGTCAGCGTGGAGCCGTCCGGGAAGAGAACGGTGGGAACCGTCTGGTTTCCGCCGTTCGCCTTCTCGACGAAGGCCGCGGAATCCGGGTCGTGCTCAATGTTGATCTCGTTGTACGTGATGCCCTCGCGGTCCATCTGGCCCTTGAGCCGGCGGCAGTAGCCGCACCACGTGGTGCTGTACATCGTCACAGTGCCCGGCATGTGTTTCGCGCTCCTTTGTCGCTCGGGGTGCGTCATCGCAAAGACCTGAACGTACGCGACCCGGCCACCATTCCCGCATTAGTACGACTGCGTAGGCCTCCCTGTGGACAACCGGGCTCACGCGCCTCCTGCGACCTGGCAGCATGGCGGGGTGACAGCAGCAACGCACTCCACCCTCTTCCCGCAGGTCCCGGACTCTGCCGACGCGGTGCTCGCCGGGCTCGACCCCGAGCAGCGCGAGGTGGCCACCGCCCTGCACGGGCCGGTGTGTGTCCTGGCAGGCGCCGGTACGGGCAAGACACGGGCGATCACGCACAGGATCGCCTATGGCGTGCGCGCCGGGATCCTCCAGCCCGCCAGCGTGCTCGCCGTCACGTTCACCAACCGCGCGGCGGGCGAGATGCGCGGGCGCCTGCGCCAGCTCGGCGCCTCCGGGGTCCAGGCGCGCACGTTCCACTCCGCCGCCCTGCGCCAGCTCCAGTTCTTCTGGCCGAAAGCAGTCGGTGGCCAGCTGCCCCGGATCGTCGACCGGAAGATCAAGCTCGTCGCGGACGCGGCGGCCGCCTCCCGCATCCGCCTCGACCGCAATGAACTGCGCGACGTGACGAGCGAGATCGAGTGGTCCAAGGTCACCCAGACCGTCCCCTCGGACTATGCGGCCGCCGCCGCGAAGTCGGGCCGCCTCATCCCCAGGGACGCGGCGGAGATCGCCCAGATCTATGGCGCGTACGAAGACCTCAAGCGCGACCGCTCCGTCATCGACTTCGAAGACGTCCTGCTCCTGGCCGTCGGCATCCTCCAGGACCGCCACGACATCGCCGACCAGGTCCGCGCCCAGTACCAACACTTCGTGGTCGACGAATATCAGGACGTCAGCCCGCTCCAGCAGCGCCTCCTGGAGCTGTGGCTCGGCGACCGCGACAGCCTCTGCGTCGTCGGCGACGCCAGCCAGACGATCTACTCCTTCACCGGCGCGACCCCCGACCACCTGCTGAACTTCCGCACCCGCCACCCCGGGGCGACGGTCGTCAAGCTCGTCAGGGACTACCGCTCCACACCCCAGGTCGTCCACCTCGCCAACGGCCTGCTCTCCCAGGCCCGAGGCCGCGCCGCGGACCACCGCCTCGAACTGATCTCCCAGCGCGACGCCGGCGCCGAACCGGTCTACACGGAGTACGCGGACGAGCCAGCCGAGGCCGAAGGCGCCGCCCGCCGCATCCGCGCGCTCATCGCCGACGGCGTCCCGGCGAGCGAGATCGCGGTCCTGTTCCGCACGAACTCCCAGTCCGAGATCTACGAACAAGCACTCGCCGACGCCGGTGTGCCCTATCAGCTGCGCGGCGCCGAGCGCTTCTTCGAGCGCACCGAGGTCAGGGAGGCGGGCGCGGCCCTGCGCGGCGCGGCCCGCTTCGGGGGCAACGACGCCCTGCTCGACGACGTCATCGACCTGCCCTCGCAGGTGCGGGCCGTCCTCTCCACGAAGGGCTGGACGACGCAGCCCCCGGCGGGCTCCGGCGCGGCCCGCGACCGCTGGGAGTCCCTGGCGGCCCTGGTGCGCCTCGCCGAGGACTTCGCCCGGGCCAAGTCCGACGCCACGCTCTCCGACCTCGTGGGGGAGCTCGACGAGCGCGCGAGCGCCCAGCACGCGCCGACCGTCGAGGGCGTCACCCTCGCCTCGCTGCACGCCGCCAAGGGCCTGGAGTGGGACGCCGTCTTCCTGGTCGGCCTCGCCGAGGGCATGATGCCGATCACGTACGCCAAGACCGACGAGCAGGTCGAGGAGGAGCGCCGCCTCCTGTACGTGGGCGTCACGCGGGCCCGCCTCCACCTCTCCCTCTCCTGGGCGCTGTCCCGCTCACCGGGCGGTCGCGCCGGCCGCCGCCCCAGCCGTTTCCTCGACGGGCTGCGCCCGGGCTCGGGGGCGGGTGCCGGAGCGCGCGCCGCGGGCGGCGGACCCGGTGGGGTCGAGCGCGGCAGCGGCGGTGAGGGGAGCGGCGGCGCCAGG
>NZ_BAAAUG010000065.1:0-33378 GCF_039533825.1 Streptomyces rectiviolaceus | reverse complement strand
CCAGGAGCCGCCGAAGGACGAGCAAGTCCCCGGCCCGGTGCCGGGTCTGCGGGCGGACTCTGACCGACGCGGGCGAGATGAAACTCATGCGGTGCGAGGACTGCCCGTCGGACATGGACGAGGGGCTCTACGAACGGCTGCGGGAGTGGCGCTCGGGCCAGGCGGAGCTGCTCGGACAGCCCGCGTACTGCGTGTTCACGGACAAGACCTTGATCGCCATCGCGGAGGCCGCACCCGACGAAGAGGGCGAACTGGCCCGGATCCCGGGCGTCGGCGTGCGCAAGCTCAACCGCTTCGGATCTGATGTCCTCGCCATTTGTGCAGGTGAGGAGCGTGTAAGGGGCGCCGATGGCAACTGATTCAAACTCGTCGAAAAAATAGTTTGCGCATGCGCAAGGAAGACCCATAGGTTCTTAAGCACGGGAACGGCGGCTTCTCCGAAGCCCTGGCCCCGTGCTGTACTTAATAGCCCGCAGGATCGGTTTCGGTCGATCCCATAGACGCCGAGAGGAGGCGATTCCAGTGATCAGCATCAACGAGAGCTTCATCAGCACCGCGAAAATGACCGATCGCTCGGTCGTCGCTTCCTGCCTGCTCGGCTTCTCGAACCTGGGCACCGGTCTGTCCGGTGGCATCGCTTCCGCCGCCATCCGTCCGGAGTCCTCTGTCCTGCCTCTGTCCCTCCCGCGCAACGCTCGCACCGCTTCCAACGTGCTTCCGATGCGTGAGGTCAATGAAGGCAGCGAGCGAGCGACCAAGGCACCGGAAGCAGTAGTGACGGCACAGGCGCAGGCCTATGCCTTTGCCGCAGCCGGTGCCGGATCCAAGAAGCAGACGACGCAGCACCAGACGCAGCAGCACCACACGATGTGGGCCTTCCGTGGGCTCGAACCCTGGAGTGATCCAGTCTGATCCTCGATCAGACCGGCGCCTTCCAGGGCCGCGGAACCCCACCCGGGATCCGCGGCCCTTCTGTTTTCCCCAAAACGGGATGACGGAGCGAAGGGGCCGAGCAAGACCCGGTACCAGCCGCCAACCGGCCGACCCAGGCCGGCACGACCAGACGAGGAAAACACCACCGTGCAACTCGAAGCGCACGCCCCGTCCGTACCGCCTTCAGAGACTCTCCCCCCGCCCGCTCCCACGGAGGACCCGACCTTGACTCCCCTGACCGCGCTCACCGCGCTCGACGACGCCATCGAGAACCTCGGTGTACCCGTCCCCTGCCGCGCCTACGACCCGGAGGTCTTCTTCGCCGAGTCGCCCGCCGACGTCGAGTACGCCAAGTCCCTCTGCCGTACCTGCCCGCTGATGGAGGCCTGCCTGGCCGGCGCCAAGGAGCGGCGTGAGCCGTGGGGCGTCTGGGGCGGCGAGCTCTTCGTCCAGGGTGTCGTCGTTGCCCGCAAGCGGCCGCGTGGCCGCCCGCGCAAGAACCCGGTCGTAGCCGCATGAACGCCGCCGGAACGATCGATCGCCCCCTGACGCACGACCCCAAGAAGCAGGCCCCGATGAAGGCAGCCACCGCCGAGCCCGCAGGCTCCGCCACCCCAGACTTCACCAACACCGGTGCGAACGACTCGCGCCAGAACAGGACCCGCGAGATGCAACTCATCCCAGAAGCCATGGCTCGTGCGCATATGCACGAACGCATGCAGGAGGCCGAGGCCCAACGCCCGGCCGCCCGTCTGATGGCGGCCCGCCGGATGCAGCGCCGCGCCGAGCGCGCGTCGCTGCGCGCCAGGCGCGCGCTCGCCATCGCCGTCATGCAGTGACGAGCCGACGAGCTGACTGAGCTACACCACGATGCCCGCGGGGGCCGGTCCGAACGGACCGGCCCCCGCAGTGCGTTGTGCCGGGCGAACCTCCGGGAGCGGCGATATGGTCGCCGGGTGGACCAGCAGACCCCTGATCCCGCGGGTGCCGAGAATCTCGTGTGTTCCCGCTGCGGCACGGTCGCCGAAGGCGCGCCGCCCACCTGGACCTGCTCCGTGGAGAACGGCGTCCGCCGCTACTTCTGTGACTCCTGTGCCCGCGAGAACATCAGAGCCATCGAGGGACGGCTCGACTCCCCCTGGTGGTGAAGTCGATCCGCGGTCTCAGGCTTCGGCCGCCGGATCATCCGCCTCCTGCTCCTGAGGCTCCTCCTCCAGGAAGCCCGGCAGCCACTCCTCGAGCTCGTCGCGCATCCGCACCGTCGCCCCGAGCTGACAGAGCACCCCGATCGTGCTCAACGTCACACGGTGGATCAGCAGATACGACGGCGGGAGGTTCAGCCGCTTGCCCAACTGATAGGCGGGGGAGCGGGGATCGGCCACCCGCGCCGCCTGACCGCGCATCCAGCCGCGGGTGAAGGTGAACTCCTCCACCAGCATCGGTTCGATGATCGGCAGCAGATAGTCGAGGACCGCGTCCGGTTCGAGCTCGACGGACTCCTGGACGAAGTCCTCCTCGCGCAACATCTCGTAGACCGCGTCGGCCTCGCCGTCGAGCGTCATCCGCAGGGAGCGCCCGATGGTCGGCGGCAGGCCGCCCGGCAACCGGTCCACCGTGCCGAAGTCGAGGACCCCGAGCCGCCAGCCGTCCTTCTCGTCGGGCAGCAGACGGAAGTTGCCCGGATGCGGATCGGCGTGCAGCAGGCCGGTGCGCGCCGGCCCTGAGAAGAGGAAGCGGGCGAGGAGCTGTCCCGCCCGGTCCCGCTGCTCCTGCGTGCCGTCCGCGATCACATCCGACAGCGGTATCCCGTCGATCCACTCGGTCACCAGGACCTGCTCGCTCTGGTGCACCACATCGGGCACCACGACATCCGGGTCGTCCGCGAACTCCTCGGCGTGCGCGTGCTGCGCCTGGGCCTCCAAGCTGTAGTCGAGCTCCTCGGAGACCCGGTCGCGCAGCTCCGCGATGAGCGGCTTGATGTCCATCCCCGGAATCAGCGGCCCCAGGAGCCGGGCGAACCGGCTGAGTTGATTCAGGTCGGAGAGCAGCGCCTCGCCCGCCCCCGGATACTGCACCTTGACCGCGACCTCGCGCCCGTCCTCCCACACCGCCCGGTGGACCTGCCCGATCGACGCGGCGGCGGCCGGCTTGTCCTCGAACTCCAGGAACAGCTCGCGCCAGTCCTCTCCGAGCCGCTCCGCGAGGACGGCGTGCACCGTGCGCGTCGGCATCGGCGGCGCCGCTTCCTGCAGCTTCGTCAGCGCGGCGCGATACGGCCCAGCGACCTCCTCGGGCAGCGCCGACTCGAAGACCGACAGCGCCTGGCCGAACTTCATGGCCCCGCCCTTGAGCTCGCCGAGCACCTTGAACAGCTGCTCCGCCGTGCGCTGTTGCAGCTCACGCCCGACGATCTCCGCCGACTTGCCCCCGATCCGCTTGCCGAGCCCCCAGGTCGCCCGCCCGGCGAAGCCGAGTGGCAGAGCGGCCAGTTTGGCGGTACGGGTTACCGCCTTCCGGGGAAGATCAGACATGCGCCCCTCCAAGTCCCAGACAGCCGCGCCTTGTCAGGCGGTTACCCGGCCATTGTGTCGTGCGGCTTCTTGTCCCCGGCGGGGTGTTCCCCCTTATCCACCACACCAGCCCCGCATGGGCACGTGAGATGGGGTGGCACCGGCCGTGCATGCCAGTCGAATCCGGGCGCGGACGCCTCCCAGCGCACCCCCGTGCTCGCCGGCGCCACCCCGTCCAGGAAGGCAAGGGCATGCGCCGCGGCAAGGCCGGCGACCGTGGTCGACAGTGCCAGATCGCAGGCGGTGACATGGCGCGCGCGTCCCGAGCGCCACTGTGCCAGCATGCGCGGCCAGGTGGGATCCCGGTCCGCGCGGTCCAGCGCCAGACACCCCGCACAGGCTGTCGCCCCCGGCAGGACGAGCGGTCCCACGACTCCGGTTCCCTCGATCACGCCCGCATAGAGGTGAGGTGTCCCCGACGAGACGAGCGGCTCGGCGGTGAGCGGATCGGGGGCATGGGCGTCCAGCCCGTCCCGTGGGGCGATGATCACGAGTGAGAGACCCGGCTCCCCTTCTCCCGCAGCCCCCGCTTCCCTCCGGCCCGGGCGGGGCGGCCGGTCCGGAGCCGAATCCCGCACGACCCGTCGCGCCGCCGTGTCCCTGCGGACGCCGACCGCTTCGGCGGGCAGACCGCCCGGCGCCACATCCCAGGGCTCGACGACCCCTCCCTCCACCACGTCGACCTGCCCCACGCCCGCGCCGGACAGAACCGAGGCCACCACCGCGCCCACCCGGCCGGCTCCTCGGACCTGCACCCGCATCGCGCGGCGCGCGGCCAGTTTCCTCATCCCGTCTCCCGGCTCGGGAGTCACGACCGACAGCGAGGCCAGATCCGGGCGCAGCCGGTCCATGGCCTGGCCCCGCTTGCGCAGGGCATCGGCCGCCGCGCCGCCTCCCGTGGCGTCGTCGAGGAGTCCGGCCCTGGACAGCCGCCGCACGAGCCGGTCCACGTGACCGTCGGGCAGGCCCATCCGCCTGCCCTCGTCGCGCAGGAGCGGCAGCCCGCGTGTGCCGTCCAGGAGCTGGAGAAAGCTGCCCGTCGCCGTGTCCACCGGCCCGAGCACCAGGGCGTGCGCGGGCGCCACGCCGAACTGGATGGTGTTCAGATCGCGCCAGCCGCGCCGCAGCGCCGGTTTCAAGATCGGATGCATGGTCGTCCCCCGTGGTCATCCGGCGCTGTCAGTCCCCGTCCGCATCGCCGGTCGACAGCCAGAATGCCCGCCCCGGCCGACAGCCGCCGAGCGTTGTCCACAGGCAGGGGGTATTCGTCGTACTAATCGATCGCACGGGGAGCCATACCCCGCCGAACCGTCCCGGAGGCGGGACTTCCCCCACGCCCAGCGGGTAACGTCGGGGCGTGCCCGCCGACCCACTGCACCGCGCCGGAAACCCACAGCGCAGCACGACCAGCCCGCCGTCACCCGGCTCGGGGACGAGTGCGGTCGAGGTCAGACGGAGCGCCCGCCGCCGCAGAACGGTCTCCGCGTACCGAGAGGGCGATCGCACGGTGGTGCTCATCCCCGCCCGCATGTCCGAGGCCGAGGAACAGCGCTGGGTCAACGTCATGCTCGACAAGCTCGCGGCCCAGGAGAGCAAGCGGGTCCTGGGCGACGCGGAGCTCTCCGAACGCGCCGAGCGACTCTCCGAGCAGTACTTCGGCGGCCGGGCCAGGCCCGCGTCCGTTCGCTGGGTCACGAACCAGAACACCCGGTGGGGCTCGTGCACCCCGTCGGAGGGCAGCATCCGCCTTTCGCACCGGCTGCAGGGCATGCCCGAGTACGTCGTCGACTACGTCCTCGTCCACGAGCTCGCACATCTCCTCGTCCCCGGGCACGGGCCCAACTTCTGGCAGCTCCTCGAGGCGTATCCCCGGACCGAGCGGGCTCGTGGGTACCTCGAAGGTGTGGTCGCGGCCGACCGGCTGCCCCATCTGCCCGCTGCCCGCGACGAGTGAACTTCCGCCGGGCGCGGAGGTTGTGTACCGGGTCTGTACCGGCTTGGCTCGCCGTCGGACTTTCCGGTTAGCCTGACGCGACGCATTTACATTCGGGATGGGGGACGGTCGTTACGTATGGCCAGGGAATTCCAACGCGGCCACAAGGCCAAGATCAGTGACCTCACCGCGGGCACCGATCTGTACGTAGGCGTGCAGATCTCCGCCCCCGGACTGAGCTTCGACATCAGCTGCTTCGGCCTGGACGCGGACGAGCGGCTCTCGGACGACAGTTACTTCATCTTCTTCAACCAGCCGAAGTCGCCCGAGGAGTCCATCCAGCTCCTCGGCGCGCAGGCAGGCGACACGGAGTCCTTCCGGGTCACGCTCGACCGGATTCCGCCGCAGATCAAGAAGTTGTCGTTCACCGCGACGATCGACGGCGCCGGGCAGATGTCGCAGGTCGCCCCCGGCTACATCCGGATCGTGGCGGGTGGCGAGGAAGTCGCCCGCTACTCCTTCAACGGCGCGGAGTTCTCCACGGAACGTGCCGTGATGCTGGGCGACTTCTACCTGAAGGACGTCTGGCGGTTCGCCGCGATCGGTCAGGGCTTCGACGGCGGTCTCGACGCGCTCTTGAAGAACTTCGGCGGCGAGGTCGCCGAGGAGGAGCCCGCGCCGCAGGCACCGCAGGCCCCCGGCACCCCGGCCCCCGGCCAGCCCCAGGGCTACGGCTACCCGGGCCAGCCGACGCAGCCGTACGGCCAGCAGGCCCCGTACGGGCAGCAGCCTCCCTACGGCGCCTACCAGCAGCCCGGCACGATGCCGATGGCTCCGCAGGCGGGTGCGCCCGCGGGTTCGGGCGGTTCGCGGCTCAGCGGCCAGATGAAGATCATCATCGGTGCGGTCGTCGCCATCGCCCTGATCGTCGGCGGCGGTGTCCTCTACGCCACGACCTCGGGCAAGGACGACACCGAGGCGAGCTCCGAGGGCTCGACCGGTGGCGGCAAGGGCGGCGAGGGCGAGCAGAAGGGCGGCGGCAACGAGCAGGGCCCGAGCGGCCCCGGCACGGAGAAGGTCCCGGCCAACACCAGCGCCACCGTCTCCATGCAGCTCCCGCAGCCCGAGGTCCCCAAGGACGACGTCTGGAGCATCAAGGGCTCCTGGCTCACCGAGGACGTCTACGCCAAGGCGGGCGTCAACAAGATCGTCGGCTACGACCCGGCCGACGGCAAGGAGCTGTGGACGCTGCCGCTGGCCGGCCAGACGTGCGCGGGCTCTCGCGAGGTCAGCAAGGACGGCATCGTCGCGGTCGCGTACGAAGAGGCCAAGCGGAGCAAGAAGGGCGACCACGAGACCTGCTCGCAGATCTCCGCGGTCGACCTGAAGGACGGCAAGAGGCTCTGGACGGAGACCATCGACGAGGGCAGCTCGGCAGCCCGGGTCGAGGAGCTCACCATCAGCGGCACCACCGTCGCGGTCGGTTCAAGCGCGGGCGGCGCCGCCTTCGAGATCACCGAGGGCAAGCACCTGTGGGAGCCCACCCCGGGCGATACCTGCCAGGACGAGGGCTACGCCGGCGGCGAGCAGCTCGTCGTCGTCCAGAAGTGCGGTGACTACGGCGACGAGAAGCTCAAGGTCCAGCTCCTCAACTCCACGACCGGCAAGGTCAAGTGGACCTACCCGGTGACGCCGGGCGTCGACAACGCAAAGATCATCTCGACCCGCCCGGTCGTCTTCGGCCAGGACACCCAGGAGATCACCGCGAGCGGCATCACGGATGCCTTCTCGATCGACGACCAGGGCAAGCTCCGCGCCAAGATCTCGCTGCCCGACGGCAAGTACGACCACGACTGCGAGGTCAACGTCGTCTACGCCTGCAGCTCGCTGGCCGTCGGCAACGACAAGCTCTACGTCCCCACCCGCCAGCACGACGGCGGCGGCAGCGAGTACAGCCAGACGAACGAGATCATCGCGTTCTCGCTGGCCACCGGCAAGACCACCGGCGACCGCGCCGACGCGGGCGAGAACGGCGAGATGTTCCCGATCCGCATGGACGGCGGCAACATCCTGGCGTACAAGGACGCGGGCTACGACAAGGGCGCCCAGGTCGTCTCCATCAACGGCAAGACGATGAAGGAGACCAAGCTCCTGGAGACCCCCGCGGCCGAGTCCGTCGGCAGCGCGATCAGCAGCATGGTCCCGAAATCGAACGAACTCCTTTACGGCGACGGCAAGCTGTACCTCGGCAAGGAGCTGATCAGCAAGCCGTACTCGAAGGACGAGAAGGAGTACACGGCCCTGGGCTTCGTCGCCCAGTAGGCCTCGCACCCCCGCGACCTCCGCGTACGCACCGGACGGCCCCGTTCCTCAAGAGGAGCGGGGCCGTTCGGCGTTCCCGCGCGCACCCGTTCCGTGCGCCCGTAGTCGCTCTCACTCCTCCATGGCCGGGATTTGGGCATTCCGGGTCGCTTATCGCCGGTAGGGGGGCGCGACGTCGAACAAGCGTGTAGCTTCCGGGGAATGAGTGGGTGCGGGGCCGGGGGGCCCTCGATCCGTGGGGGATCCGTGGGGGAAAGTGGGGGGTTGCTCGATGGGTGTGCGACTCATGGTGGTCGATGACCACCGACTGCTGGCCGAGGCACTCGCCTCGGCCTTGAAGCTGCGCGGGCACCGGGTGCTCGCCGCGGCCGCGCCCGCGGCCGGGGCGGCGGAGCTGGTCATCAGCCGGGCTCCCGAGGTCTGCCTGCTCGGCACGGCGACACCCGCGGAGCCCGGAATGTTCGATCCGGTCGTGAAGATCAAGCGGGAGCGCCCGCAGGTCGCCGTGGTGGTGCTCGGCCCGGTGCCGAGCCCGCGCGGCATCGCAGCGGCCTTCGCCGCGGGGGCTTCCGGCTACGTACGCCATGACGAGCGCATCGAAGGTGTCGAGCGCGCCATCATGAAGGCCAGGGCGGGCGAGGCCGCGGTCGCCCCGCAGCTGCTCCAGGGCGCCTTCAGCGAGCTGCTCAACCCGGCCGCGCAGCCCGACGACGAGGGGCAGCGGCTGCTTCAGATGCTGACGCCGCGCGAGGTCGAGGTCCTGGTGCGGGTCGCGGACGGCGAGGACACCCGCCTCATCGCCGCCGGGATGGGCATCGCGCCCAGCACGGCGCGCACGCACGTGCAGCGCGTCCTGATGAAGCTGGGCGTCGGATCCCGCCTAGAGGCCGCCGCGCTCGCCGCGCGCACCGGTCTGCTCGACCGCGCGGAACGGCCCGCCGCGGCCTACGCGAACGACACGGAGACGCAGCCGGGGCCCGAGTCACCGGAAGAGTGAACTCGGGCCCCGGCCGGGGGGTGTTACTCGTCTTCCGGTGCCTCGGCGGGCGGCACGGTGGGGCGCAGCCACAGCCAGCCGAGGAAGAAGAGGCCGAGCGCCAGCATGGCCAGGCCCGTCCACAGGTTGATGTTGATGTCCTCGGCCTTGTTCAGATCGGCGTCGGACGGCGAGATCCCGGCGATCGTCACGATGATTCCGTAGACGACGAACAGACCGCCGATGATGCGCCTGATGTCGAAGAGGCGAGCCGCCGTCGCGGACTTGCGCTCCAGCTCGGAGACTTCGTTCTGCAGTTCAGACATGGTTTTCCAGACCTCCGATCGGGATTAGAGCGAGTACGGCAGGTAGCAGGCCGCGGCGAGCACGATCGCGCCCCAGCCCAGCAGCGCGGGCTTGCGGTACCAGGCGTCGTCGCCCTCGGCGGGCGGCTCTTCGATGCCCGGCGCGGTCGTCCCGTACACCAGACCGGCCAGTTCGGCCTCCGGCTTGGGGGCGGTGAAGAGCGTGACCACGACCATCACCACGGCGCCCGCGACGAAGCCGACGATCGCCGAGACGAAGTTGGCGCCCTGGTCGGTCGGGATGTCGATGACGCCCTGCTTGTAGATCCAGAAGTAGTTGACCATCGCGGCGGTGGTGCCCGCGAGCAGGCCCCACACACCGGACTTCATGGAGGCGCGCTTCCAGAACATGCCGATGATGAAGACCACGAACATCGGGACGTTGAAGAAGGAGAACAGCGTCTGCAGGTACCCCATGATGTTCGAGAACGACGAGGCGATGAAGGCCGTCCCGATGGAGGCCAGGACACCGATCGCGGTGATCAGGCGGCCGAACTTCAGGTGGTAGCCGTCCTCGCGGTCCTTGACCACGTACTTGGCCCAGATGTCGTACGTGAAGACGGTGTTGAAGGACGACACGTTCGCCGCCATGCCCGCCATGAACGCCGCGAGCAGACCGGTCACCGCGATGCCGAGCACGCCGTTGGGCAGCAACTCCTGCATCAGGTACGGGATCGCGTCGTTGTACGTCAGGTCCGACCCCGCCGTGCCGATCTTCGGGACGAGTACGGCAGCCACCAGGCCCGGGATCATCACCAGGAAGACGATGAATATCTTCGGGAAGGCGGCGATCAGCGGGGTGCGCTGGGCGGCGGAGAGGTTCTTCGCGGACAGGGCGCGCTGCACCTCGGCGAAGTTGGTCGTCCAGTAGCCGAAGGAGAGCACGAAGCCGAGGCCGAGGATGATCGTCAGCCAGTTCGCGCCCAGCGGGTTGGCGTCACCGATGCCGGTGCCGCCCCAGGCGGTCATGAAGTTCTCGCCGTGCGACTTCTCGATCGACCCGCTCAGGCCGTCCCAGCCGCCGACCTTCTTCAGGCCGATGACGCAGATCGGGATGAGCGCGGCCAGGATCACGAAGAACTGGAGGACTTCGTTGTAGATGGCCGAGGAGAGCCCGCCGATCGTGATGTACGCAAGGACGAAGAAGCCGGCGACCACGATCGCCACCCACTGCGGCCAGCCGAGGAGCGCCTCGACGACGATCGACAGGGCGTAGAGGTTCACGCCCGCGATGAGGATCGCGGCGAACGCGAAGAGCACCGAGCTGAGCAGGTGCGCCGACTTGTCGAAGCGCTGGAGCAGGAACTCGGGGACCGAGCGGACCTTGCTGCGGTAGTAGAACGGCATCATCACGAGGCCGAGGAAGACCATCGCGGGGATGGCGCCGATCCAGTACCAGTGGACGACCGCGACGCCGTACTGGGCGCCGGTCGCGGCCATGCCCAGGATCTCGGTGGCGCCGAGGTTCGCGGCGACGAACGCGAGGCCGGTGACCCAGGCGGGCAGTGAGCGGCCGGAGAGGAAGAAGTCGAGGCTGGTCTTGACGGAGCGCCGGGCGGCGAAGCCGATGCCGAGGACCACGGCGAAGTAGATCGCGAGGATCGCGTAGTCGAGGCCGTTGGTGGGCAGCCGAAGCCCCTCGGCCAGGGTCTGTGTGGGGGACTGCATGGGGAACTCGCTTCGTTGCGCGAACTGATCAGACCGGAACCTACGCCTCTCCTTTCAATAACTGAAGACTTCTGTTGGTGTTCTTTGTTGGATTGTGATCGGACGCATAGCGGGCACCTGGCTCCCCGGCGTTGACGGCGCTGTTGCCTTGTGATTTGTTGTGTTCGGTTATGTTGGATGGGTGTTTGGTGAGGAGCCCCGGACGTGAAGAAGACCTCGACCCGTCTCGCAGACGGTCGTGAGCTCATCTACTACGACTCGCGCGACGACGCCGTGCGCGACGCCATCGACCACAGGCCCCTGGACCCCATCTCCACCACGTCGGAGGTCCGCAGGGACCCGCTCCTTGGCGACGCGGTCGCCATCGCCTCGCACCGCCAGGGCCGCACCTACCACCCGCCGGCCGACGAGTGCCCGCTCTGCCCCTCCGAGGGAGATCGGCTGAGCGAGGTCCCCGACTCCTCGTACGACGTGGTCGTCTTCGAGAACCGCTTCCCCTCGCTTGCCGGGGACGCCGGACGGTGCGAGGTCGTCTGCTTCACCTCCGACCACGACTCGTCCTTCGCCGACCTCACCGAGGAGCAGGCCGGACTCGTCCTGGACGCCTGGACGGACAGGACCGCCGAGCTCTCGCACCTTCCCTCCGTGGAGCAGGTGTTCTGCTTCGAGAACCGCGGCGCCGAGATCGGCGTGACCCTGGGCCACCCGCACGGGCAGATCTACGCCTATCCCTTCGTCACCCCGCGTACGTCCCTGATGCTCAGGTCGCTCGCCGCGCACAAGGAGGCGACGGGCGGCCGCAACCTCTTCGACGACGTCGTGGCCGAGGAGTCGGCCGCCGAGCGGGTGGTCCTGGACGCCGAGCACTGGGTGGCGTTCGTGCCGTACGCGGCGCACTGGCCCTACGAGGTGCACCTCTACCCCAAGCGCCGGGTGCCGGACCTGCTCGGGCTCGACGAAGCGGCGCGCACAGAATTCCCCCAGGTCTATCTGGAACTGTTGAGGCGCTTCGACCGGCTCTTCGGCGAGGGTGAACAGCTGACGCCGTACATCGCGGCGTGGCATCAGGCGCCCTTCGGCTCCCTGGAGGGACATGACGGGGTCAACCGGGACGACTTCGCACTCCACCTCGAGCTTTTCACCATTCGCCGCACTTCGGGCAAGCTGAAGTTCCTCGCGGGTTCCGAATCCGGCATGAGCGTGTTCATCAACGACGTGCCGCCGGAAGCCGCGGCCCAGCGACTGCGAGAGGTAGCGAGTTCATGAGCGGTAAGTACCTGGTCACCGGCGGGGCGGGCTATGTGGGAAGCGTGGTGGCCCAGCATCTGATCGAGGCCGGGCACGAGGTGACCGTCCTCGACAACCTCTCGACCGGCTTCCGCGAGGGCGTCCCGGCCGACGCCACGTTCATCGAGGGCGACATCCGCGATGCCGCCAAGTGGCTGGACTCCTCCTACGACGCCGTGTTGCACTTCGCCGCCTTCTCGCAGGTCGGCGAGTCCGTCCAGAAGCCCGAGAAGTACTGGGACAACAACGTCGGTGGCACGATGGCGCTGCTCGCGGCGATGCGCGACGCCGAGGTCAAGAAGCTCGTCTTCTCCTCGACGGCGGCGACGTACGGCGAGCCGGTCAGCACCCCCATCACCGAGACCGACCCGACCGCCCCGACGTCTCCCTACGGTGCGTCGAAGCTCGCCGTCGACCACATGATCACCGGGGAGGCCGCCGCCCACGGCCTGGGCGCGGTGTCGCTGCGCTACTTCAACGTGGCGGGGGCGTACGGCGCCTACGGCGAGCGGCACGACCCCGAGTCGCACCTCATCCCGCTGGTCCTCCAGGTCGCGCAGGGTCGCCGCGAGGCGATCAACGTCTTCGGCGACGACTACCCGACCCCGGACGGCACCTGCGTCCGCGACTACATCCACGTCGCGGACCTGGCACAGGCGCACCTCCTCGCGGTCGAGGCGGCCACCTCCGGCGAGCACCTGATCTGCAACCTCGGCAACGGCAACGGCTTCTCCGTACGCGAGGTCATCGAAACCGTCCGCAAGGTCACCGGACACCCGATCCCCGAGGTCATGGCCCTGCGCCGCGGCGGCGACCCGGCGGTCCTCGTCGCGTCCGCGGCCACCGCGCGGGAGCGGCTCGGTTGGAATCCGTCCCGCGCGGACCTCGCGGGGATCGTCGCCGACGCGTGGGCGTTCGCCCAGCGTTGACCGGGTCAACACGGCCAACAGGGTCAACACGGCCAGTAGGGCCAACAGGGGTTAAGGGGTAACTGATGGACGTAGCGGGGCAGTTCGCGGAGCTGTACGGGTACGAGGCGGACGGGGTCTGGTCGGCCCCGGGCCGCGTCAACCTCATCGGCGAGTACACGGACTTCAACGAAGGCTTCGTGATGCCGCTGGCGCTGCCGCACACCGCGGTGGCGGCGGTGGCGCGCCGCACCGACGGCGTCCTGCGCCTCCACTCGGCGGACATCGACGCCCCGGTCGCCGAACTGCGCGTCGACGACCTGACACCCCTGACGCTGACCGCCCGGGGGGCCGGGCAGGGCGGCTGGGCCGCCTACCCGGCGGGCGTGGTGTGGGCGCTGCGGGACGCGGGCCACGCGGTCTCCGGTGGCGCCGACATCCACCTCGCGTCGACCGTGCCGACCGGGGCCGGCCTTTCCTCGTCGGCCGCCCTGGAGGTCGTCACGGCGTTCGCCCTGAACGACCTGTACGAACTCGGCCTGAATGGACCACAGTTGGCGGTCATCGCCCAGCGCGCCGAGAACGCCTTCGTCGGCGTGCCGTGCGGGGTGATGGACCAGATGGCATCCGCGTGCGCCACCGAAGGCCACGCCCTGCACCTGGACTGCCGGGACCTGACGACCCGGCAGGTCCCCTTCGACCTCGCCGCGCACGGCCTGCGGCTGCTCGTCGTCGACACCCGGGTCAAGCACGAGCTGGGCGACGGGGCGTACGCCGAGCGGCGCGCCGGATGCGAGGAGGGCGCGCGGATCCTTGGCGTCTCCCACCTGAGGGACGTCGAGTACGCCCAACTCCCCGCCGCCCTCGAAAAACTGACGGACGACAAGATCCGCCGCTACGTACGCCACATCGTCTCGGACGACCACCGGGTGGAGCAGGTCATCGGCCTGCTCGACGCGGGGGAGGTGCGCGCGATCGGCCCCGTCCTGACCGAGGGGCACGCCTCGCTGCGCGACGATCTGCGGATCTCCTGCGAGGAGCTTGACCTGGTGGTGTCCGCCGCGAACGCGGCCGGGGCGATCGGCTCCCGTATGACGGGCGGCGGCTTCGGCGGCTCGGCGATCGTCCTCGTGGAGGAGGCGGACGCGGAGCCGGTGACGAAGACGATCCTGGAGGCGTTCGCATCGGCGGGCTTCACCGCGCCGCGGGTGTTCCCGGCGGTCCCTTCGGCGGGGGCGCGCCGGGAGCGGTGACTCTCCCCGGTCCCGACTACCCCAGCCGGAGCCGCAGTCGCTTCGTGAGCGTGAACTCCTTCGCGCCCTGCGGGTAGTCGGGGATCACCGACACCACCTCGTACCCCTGCCCCCGGTAGAACCCGGGGGCCTGGAAGTCCCACGTCTCCACACGGGAGTTGAGGCAGTCCCGCTCCTCCCGCGCGATGCGTTCGGCCTCGGCGAGCAGCTGCGCGCCCAGGCCCGCGCCCTGGTGGTTCTCGCTGACCCAGAGGTGGTTCACATGGAGCCAGCGCCCCCAGGTGTGCCCGGCGAGGCCGCCGACGAGGCCCTCCGTGCGCGCCATCAGCCAGACGGCCAGCGGTATTTCACGATCCTGCGGGGTGCCGCGCAGTGCGCGGATCACGGGTGATGCGGCGTTGTTCGAGTCCTGGAGCCGGGCAAGGAGCAGAGCGAACCGCTCTTTGTCGACTCCTGTCTCCATACGAAACATACGGCTCACCATAAACGCGCTGGCCAGTCAGTTCTGTAAATTACCTTCCGCTCCTGCCGTGCGGCCCTACTCTGAGTGGCAGTGCCGGTGGGGGCCGGCACTGATCAGGGGGCGAGACAGTCGGGTACGACGCCCGGCGTGGGGGTAGCAGTCACAGCTCGGCGGCGGCCGGGCGGCTGCGGCGACCCCCGTGCCAGGTGTCGTACCCGCACCGTACGTCCTCCGACGTTGTTTCGACGGGGGTATCCCCTGCTCTCCGCGGAGAGCTTGGGGAAGGGGGTTTCAGTGGTTCGTATCCGAGTCCTGGTCGTCGACGACCATCGCATCTTCGCCGAGTCGCTCGCAGCGGCACTGGCGGCGGAGCCCGACGTCGACGTGTCAGCGGCGGGCAGCGGCCCGGCCGCGCTGCGCTGCCTCGAGCGGGGAATCGCCGAGGGGCGCAGATATGACGTGCTGCTCGTCGACGCCGACCTCGGCGCGTCCGCGAGCGCCATGCAGGGCGTGCGCCCCGCGCCCTCGGTGCAGGAGGGCAACGCCGACGCTCTGGTCGACGGCATCTCCCTGGTGGCCGGGGTCCGTTCGGGCCAGCCGATGGTGCGCACGGTCGTGCTCGCCGAGAAGGACGACCCGCGCCGGGCCGCCCTCGCGCTGCAGGCCGGCGCCTCGGGATGGGTCGCCAAGGACTGCTCGCTGTCCCGGCTCCTGACGGTCATACGGGGCGTGCTGCGGGAAGAGACGCACCTGCCGCCCGCGCTGCTCACCGGCGTCCTGCGCGAGTTGACGGCCGCGCGCAAGCACCGCACGGAATCCGAGCGCCTGGTGGAGTCCCTGACCCCGCGTGAGCGCGAGGTGCTGCGGTGCATGGTGGCGGGCCTGGGCCGCAAGGCGGTGGCCGAACGCCTCTTCCTCTCCCCGCACACGGTGCGTACGCACATGCAGAACGTCCTGGGGAAACTGGGCGTCCACTCCACGCTCGCGGCCGTCGCGCTGGCGCGCAGGGCAGGGGTGGGTCCTGTCGACCTAGCCGGGGATGTTGTCGAACGGGGCGGTCAACTGGCGTAGCAGCCCGGCCAGTTCACCCCGCTGTCCGCGCGAGAGCTCGGCGAGGATCGCCCGCTCCTGCTTGAGGAGCCCGGCGAGGGCCTGGTCGGCGCGGTCCTGCCCTTCCTCGGTCAGCCGCACAAGGACGCCCCGCCGGTCGCTCGGATCCGGAAGCCGCTCGACGAGGCCCTTCTTCGCGAGCCGGTCGATGCGGTTGGTCATCGTGCCGGAGGTCACCAGGGTCTGGGTGAGGAGCTGTCCGGGGGAGAGCTGATAGGGCGAGCCCGCGCGACGCAGCGACGTCAGTACGTCGAACTCCCACGGCTCCAGATTGTGCTCGGAGAACGCGAGCCGACGGGCCCTGTCGAGATGCCGCGCGAGCCTGCTGACGCGGCTGAGCACCTCGAGTGGTTCCACGTCGAGGTCGGGGCGCTCGCGGCGCCATGCTGCGACCAGACGGTCGACCTCGTCCTCCATGACGATCAGTGTAGGGGGTCTGTCGACATGAAGTCTCTTGACGTCAAGATACTTCGGGGTTGAGGATGGCGATACGACGTCCGTGGCGCCGGTACGAAGGCGATGTGACGCCGGTACGAAGCTGAGCCGAAGTCTCTACGACGCCGAGCCGAAGTCGCTAAGACGCCGAGCCGACGTCGCTGCGACGCCGAGGTCCCAGGCCCTTGCCCAGAGGAGGCCCACCCATGTCCGCCGCCCCCAGCAGCAGCTCCACCCCCACCCCCACTCCCACCCCCATCTGGGACCCGGGCCAGTACCTGCGTCACTCCGGGCACCGTGCCCGACCCTTCGTGGACCTGCTGGCCCGGGTCCCCGAGCTCCCGGCCGCCGACGGCCGTGCGCCGCGCATCGCGGACCTGGGCTGCGGCCCAGGCAACGTCACCCGCCTCCTGGCCGAACGCTGGCCCACGGCGCACATCACGGGCTTCGACAACTCCCCTCAGATGCTGGAGCAGGCGGAGGGCCTGGCGGGCCCCACTTCCGGGGGCGGCCGCCTGGACTTCGCCGAGGGGGACGCGTCGGGCTGGGCGCCGCCCGAGGGGACGTACGACCTGATCCTGTCCAACGCGACGCTCCAATGGGTGCCGGGCCACCCGGAGTCCTTCCCCGCCTGGATCGCGGCGCTGACCCCCGGCGGCACGTTCGCCTTCCAGGTCCCCGGCAACTTCGACGCCCCGAGCCACGTCCTGATGCGCGAGCTGAGCGAGTCCGAGCGGTGGCGGTCCCGGCTCGGCGGCCGGCTCCGCCACGCGGACGCGGTGCTCACGCCGACGGCCTATCTGGAGCGGCTTGTCCCGCTGGGGTGTGAGGTGGACGCGTGGGAGACGACGTATCTGCACCTGCTGGAGGGGGAGGACCCGGTCCTGGACTGGGTGAAGGGGACGGGCCTGCGGCCGGTCCTGACGGCCCTGGCGGACGACGCGGAGGCGAGGGAGCAATTCCTCTCCGAGTACCGGGAGCTGCTGAGAAAGGCGTACCCGGCGGGGGCGAACGGCACGGTCTTCCCCTTCCGCAGGGTCTTCGGGGTGGCCCGGCGGAAGGGACGAGCCGTCCCATGCTGACCGGCATCGACCACATCCAGCTGGCCGCCCCTGCGGGGAGCGAGCCGGAGCTTCGGGCCTTCTACTGCGGGGTGCTCGGCATGACCGAGATCCCCAAGCCGGGAGCGCTTGCCGGGCGGGGCGGGTGCTGGTTCCTGGCGGGGGCCGGGACCGGGGCCGTGCGGCTGCACCTCGGGATCGAGGCGGACTTCCGCCCGGCCCGCAAGGCGCACCCGGGGCTGCGGGTGCGGGACATCTCCGCCTACGCGGAGAGGCTGTCCTCCCGGGGCGTGCCCATCACCTGGGACCACGCCCTGCCGGGGCACCGGCGCTTCTACGCGGAGGACCCGGTGGGCAACCGCCTGGAGTTCCTGGAGCGGGATCGGCAGTAGCCGCAGCGACCGGGGCGCACCTCTGTGTGCCCCCACACAGAACCGCCGCTCCGCGACGGATCCCTCCCACCCACCCACCCGATCACCCCGCGGCGTCAGCTTCCCGAAGGCTCGGGGCCCGTTCCCCGTGCACCGAGTGCTTCCCACCCACCCACCCGATCACCCCGCGGCGTCAGCTTCCCGAAGGCTCGGGGCCCGTTCCCCGTGCACCGAGTGCTTCCCACCCACCCACCCGATCACCCTGTGGCGTCAGCTTCCCGACTGCTGGGTGGCCCGTTGCCCCGTGCACCGAGTGTTTCCCACCCGCCCACCCGATCACCCGGCGGTGGCAGCTTCCCGACTGCTCGGTGGTGCGTTGCCCCGTGCGTCGGGTGCTTCCCGCCCGCCCGCCCGATCGCCCTGTGGTGGCAGCTTCCCGACTGCTCGGTGGTGCGTTGCCCCGTGCGTCGGGTGCTTCCCGCCCGCCCACCCGATCACCCCGCAGCATCGGACGCTTCCCACCCACCCGTTCCCCGCTGCGGGGTAATCGGGTGGGTGGGCGGGAGACATCCGCCGCGAAGCGGCGGGCTTGGAGGGGGCGGGCGCCGCAGGGCGCGGTCTTGGAGGGCGCGGGTGCCGCAGGGCGTAGGTGCCGCAGGGGGCACGCCGGAGCGGCGCGGGGTGGGGCGGCTCCGGGGTGGTCTCGCCCCGGAGGCCCGGACCCCCGCGTACAGGTGTCCGCCCTGGGGCGTCAGCTCTTTCGGTGGCCTATCAGCCGCGGCTTCGGCTCGAGTCCGTCAAGGCCGTGCCACGCCAGGTTCACCAGGTGCGCCGCCACCTCCGCCTTCTTCGGCTTGCGGACGTCCAGCCACCACTGGCCGGTCAGCGCCACCATGCCCACGAGCGCCTGCGCGTACAGCGGCGCCAGCTTCTGGTCGAAGCCCCGCGTCTTGAACTCCTGGCCCAGAATGTCCTCCACCTGCGTCGCGATGTCCGAGATGAGCGAGGCGAAGGTGCCCGTCGACTGCGCCACCGGCGAATCGCGGACCAGGATGCGGAAGCCGTCCGTGTACGTCTCGATGTAGTCGAGGAGGGCGAACGCCGCCTGTTCGAGGAGCTCGCGCGGATGGCCCGCCGTCAGCGCTCCCGTCACACCGTCAAGCAGCGCCCGCATCTCGCGGTCCACCACCACCGCGTACAGCCCCTCCTTGCCGCCGAAATGCTCGTACACGACAGGCTTGGAGACGCCGGCCTTCGCCGCGATCTCCTCCACGGACGTGCCCTCGAAGCCCTTGGCCGCGAAGAGCGTGCGGCCGATGTCCAGCAACTGCTCCCGGCGCTCGGCACCCGTCATCCGGGTCCGGCGCGTACGCCGGGGCTGCTTCTCTTTGCTGGAGGGGCTGGAATTGCTGGAGTCGGTCGCCACGTCGTCAATCATGCCGGGCCGACGGTCTTCGGCTTCCGGCGGGAGTCGATACGGGACCGGGACGGCCAGCGCACGTCCGTCGCCCAGCCGAGCTGCTCGCACCAGCGGATGATCCGCGCCGACGAGTCGACCTGGCCCTTCAGCACACCGTGCCGCGCCGACGTCGGATCGGCGTGGTGGAGGTTGTGCCAGGACTCACCGCAGGACAGGACCGCAAGCCACCACACATTGCCCGAACGGTCGCGCGACTTGAAGGGGCGCTTGCCCACCGCGTGACAGATCGAATTGATCGACCACGTGACGTGGTGCAGCAGGGCCACCCGGACCAGCGAACCCCAGAAGAACGCCGTGAAAGCACCCCACCACGACATCGTCACCAGGCCGCCCACCAGCGGCGGAATGCCCAGCGACACGATCGTCCAGAGCAGGAACTGACGCGAGATCCGGCGGATCGCCGGATCCTTGATCAGGTCCGGCGCGTACTTCTCCTGCGACGTCTGCTCCTCATCGAACATCCAGCCGATGTGCGCCCACCACAGGCCCTTCATCAGGGCCGGGACCGTCTCGCCGAAGCGCCACGGAGAGTGCGGGTCGCCCTCCGCGTCGGAGAACTTGTGGTGCTTGCGGTGATCCGCCACCCAGCGCACCAGCGGGCCCTCCACCGCCATCGACCCCGCCACGGCGAGCGCGATCCGCAGCGGACGCTTCGCCTTGAAGGAACCATGCGTGAAATAGCGGTGGAAACCGATCGTGATGCCGTGGCACCCCAGGTAGTACATGAACACCAGCAGGCCGAGGTCCAGCCAGCTCACCCCCCAGCCCCAGGCCAGCGGCACCGCCGCGACCAGGGCGAGGAACGGGACGGTGATGAACAACAGCAGCGTGATCTGCTCCAGCGACCGCTTCTGCTCACCGCCCAGCGTCGCGGACGGGACGGCAGGCGGTGAAGCGTCGTCGGTCGTCGGCCGCGAAGCGTCGTCGATCACATCGGTGTCGGAATACGCATCGGAAGATGGGGTCATGGGCACGTCCCCTGTGGGGTCGAGGGTTGAGGGTCACGGCGCGAGTGCGGCGGGCGCACGATCACGGGTCCCGCGTTATCTACGGTCCCGTAACCTACGGCGTCGTAAGTATGGCAGCGCGGAACCCCGCGGCAAGAGGCTGCGAGTCCGTGCCGCGATGTGACACCTATCCTTGGAACGGTCGGACAGCGCGGTCCGCTCTCTCTAAGTCCCCCGGAACGCGGATTCCTATCCGGCCGGGGACCCCCCTCCCAGAACTGACGTGCTTCAACACTGCAAGGAGCCGCACCTGTGAGCAGTGCCGACGACCAGACCACCACAGCCAGCACCGAGCTGCGCGCCGACATCCGACGCCTCGGCGACCTGCTGGGCGAGACCCTCGTACGTCAGGAGGGCTCAGAGCTCCTCGAACTGGTCGAGAAGGTCCGCCGCCTGACCCGCGAGGACGGCGAGGCCGCCGCCCGCCTGCTCGGCGGCACCGAACTGGAGACCGCGGCCAAGCTCGTCCGCGCCTTCTCCACGTACTTCCACCTGGCGAACGTGACCGAGCAGGTCCACCGCGGGCGCGAGCTGCGCGCCCGGCGTGCCGCCGAGGGCGGGCTCCTCGCCCGTACGGCGGACCGGCTCAAGGACGCCGACCCCGAGCACCTGCGCCAGACCGTGGAGCACCTGAACGTGCGCCCCGTCTTCACCGCGCACCCCACCGAGGCCGCCCGCCGCTCCGTCCTCAACAAGCTGCGCCGCGTCGCCGAGCTCCTGGAGACCCCGGTCATCGAGGCCGACCGGCGCCGCCACGACACCCGCCTCGCCGAGAACATCGACCTGGTGTGGCAGACCGACGAGCTGCGCGTCGTCCGCCCGGAACCCGCCGACGAGGCCCGCAACGCCATCTACTACCTGGACGAGCTGCACGCCGGCGCCGTCGGGGACGTACTGGAAGACCTCACCGCCGAGCTCGAGCGCGTCGGCGTCCAGCTGCCCGAAGGCACCAGGCCGCTCACCTTCGGCACCTGGATCGGCGGCGACCGCGACGGCAACCCGAACGTGACACCCGCCGTCACCTGGGACGTCCTGATCCTCCAGCACGAGCACGGCATCAACGACGCCCTCGCCCTCATCGACGAGCTGCGCGGCTTCCTCTCCAACTCCATCCGCTACACCGGAGCCACCGAGGAACTGAAGGCCTCCCTCCAGCTCGACCTGGAGCGGCTGCCCGAGATCAGCCCCCGCTACAAGCGGCTGAACTCCGAGGAGCCCTACCGCCTCAAGGCCACCTGCATCCGGCAGAAGCTGGAGAACACCAAGGAGCGCCTGGCCCGCGGCACCGCCCACGAGGACGGGCGCGACTACCTCGGCACCGGCGAGCTCATCCACGACCTCACCCTCATCCAGACGTCGCTGCGCGAGCACAAGGGCGCCCTGTTCGCCGACGGCCGGATGAACCGCACGATCCGTACGCTCGCCGCGTTCGGCCTGCAGCTCGCCACCATGGACGTACGTGAGCACGCCGACGCCCACCACCACGCGCTCGGCCAGCTCTTCGACCGACTGGGCGAGGAGTCCTGGCGGTACGTGGACATGCCCCGCGAGTACCGGCAGAAGCTGCTCGCCAAGGAACTGCGTTCGCGCAGGCCGCTCGGCCCGTCCCCGGCACCGGTGGACGCCGCGGGCGAGAAGACCCTCGGGGTCTTCCTCACCGTGAAGAAGGCCCTGGAAGTCTTCGGGCCCGAGGTCATCGAGTCGTACATCATCTCGATGTGCCAGGGCGCGGACGACGTCTTCGCGGCGGCCGTCCTGGCCCGCGAGGCCGGGCTCATCGACCTGCACGCCGGCTGGGCGAAGATCGGCATCGTGCCGCTCCTGGAGACGACGGACGAGCTGCGCGCCGCCGACGTCATCCTCGACGAGATGCTCGCCGACCCGTCCTACCGCAGGCTGGTCGCGCTCCGTGGTGACGTCCAGGAAGTCATGCTCGGCTACTCGGACTCCTCCAAGTTCGGCGGCATCACCACCTCGCAGTGGGAGATCCACCGGGCGCAGAGGCGTCTGCGTGACGTCGCCCACCGCTACGGCGTGCGGCTGCGGCTCTTCCACGGCCGTGGCGGCACGGTCGGGCGTGGCGGCGGCCCCTCCCACGACGCGATCCTGGCCCAGCCCTGGGGCACCCTCGAGGGCGAGATCAAGGTGACCGAGCAGGGCGAGGTCATCTCCGACAAGTACCTCGTGCCGTCGCTGGCCAGGGAGAACCTCGAACTGACGGTGGCGGCGACGCTGCAGGCCTCCGCCCTGCACACGGCTCCCCGCCAGTCCGACGAGGCGCTCGCCCGCTGGGACGCGGCGATGGACGTCGCATCGGACGCCGCGCACTCCGCCTACCGGCGGCTCGTCGAGGACCCGGACCTGCCGACGTACTTCCTCGCGTCGACGCCGGTCGACCAGCTCGCCGACCTGCACCTCGGCTCCCGGCCCTCCCGCCGCCCCGGCTCGGGCGTCTCGCTCGACGGCCTGCGCGCCATCCCGTGGGTCTTCGGCTGGACGCAGTCGCGGCAGATCGTGCCGGGCTGGTTCGGCGTCGGCTCGGGCCTGAAGGCGCTGCGTGAGGCCGGTCTTGACACCGTGCTCGGCGAGATGCAGGAGCACTGGCACTTCTTCCAGAACTTCATCTCGAACGTGGAGATGACCCTGGCCAAGACGGACCTGCGGATCGCCCGCCACTACGTGGACACGCTCGTCCCCGACGAGCTGAAGCACGTCTTCGACGTGATCGAGGCGGAGCACGCGCTGACGGTGCAGGAAGTCCTTCGCGTCACCGGCGGCGAGCAACTGCTCGACTCCCACCCGGAGCTCCAGCAGACGTTCGGCATCCGTGACGCCTACCTGGACCCGATCTCCTACCTCCAGGTCGCGCTCCTGAAGCGCCAGCGCGACGCGGCCTCGCGGGGCGACGAGCCGGACCCGCTGCTGGGCCGCGCCCTGCTTCTCACCGTCAACGGTGTGGCGGCGGGCCTGCGGAACACCGGCTGATTTTTCCGGGCGGGGGCGCCTTGCCTCGCATTGCTTTGCATTGCCTTGCTTGGCGGGCGTCCCTCCCTGGGCGGGGTAGGCGCCGGGCTTGTCGTCCCGCCGCTTCGCGGCGGATCTTTTCCCGCCCACCCACCCGATCACCCGGCGTCGGGTTGTGCCGTAGGGGCGCTTCCGCGTCCTCCGCCTGCCCTGTGATGCCGGGTGATCGGGCGGGTGGGCGGGTCTGGTGGCGACGACGCAGGAATCGCCTGCGCTGCCCCTCACCGACGGCGCAGTGACCCGCCCAAACCACCCCTCACAGCGTGCAGCGGCGGCCCGGTCGCGACGGTGCAGTGCCCACCCCCCCCGCGATGCGGGGTAATCGGGTGGGTGGGTGGGGGAGATCCGCCGCGAAGCGGTGGGCTTTGGTGGGGGCGGGGTCAGAGCGTGAGGGTTGCGAAGGATGCCGTCAGGAGGGCCGCGCCCGCCAAGGCCAGGCCCCACGCCGTGCGGTGGAGACGCAGCCCCCCGGCCACCACCACCGAGGCAAGCAGCAGCGCACCGCCCAGCGGCAGCCACGCGTGGAGGAACCCGGGGCCACCCGTACGGACGACCTCGGAGGTGCCGGGCTTCACGGCCACCGGAACCCGCACCCCCTTCTTCTCCGCGATCGAGCGGTCGATCACGACCCGGCCGCGCGGCTTGGACCCGGAGGACGAGGGGACGTACGTACCGACGCAGTCGTCGGAGGAACAGCCCGTCACCCGCATCGTGCCCCGCTCACGCTCATCGGTGAGCATCACATGCTGCGCCGTGCCCCAGGACGCCCAGACGCCCGCGACAAGCAGCAGCGCCGCGAGCCCGCCCATCGCCGACCGACGTACGAGAAGCAGCGCATTCATGGCGGCGATCCTTGGCCATAGGGATGCGCTCAGTCAACAGAAGTCAGTCAACAGCTCGCAGGTAACCGCTCAGGGACTCAGGAGTTGTACGAGCTCTGCGCCCGCTCCAAACCCTCGATCACCAGCGCCTCCGCCGCATCCGACGCCCGGTCCACGAAGTAACCCAACTCCTTGCGCTCCGCCGACGAAAAGTCCTTCAGGACGAAGTCCGCGACCTGCATACGCCCCGGCGGGCGACCGATCCCGAACCGCACCCGGTGGTAGTCCGGACCCATCGCCTTCGTCATCGACTTCAGACCGTTGTGGCCGTTGTCGCCACCGCCCAGCTTCAGCCGCAGCGTGCCGTAGTCGATGTCCAGCTCGTCGTGGATCGCGACGATGTTCGCCGTCGGCACCTTGTAGAAGTCGCGCAGCGCCGTCACCGGACCACCCGACACATTCATGTACGACATCGGCTTCGCCACGACCACCCGGCGGCTCCCCGGGCCCGCCGGACCGATCCGGCCCTCCAACACCTGCGCCTGCGCACGCCCGCTCCGCTTGAACGAGCCGCCCATCCGCTCCGCGAGGAGATCGGCCACCATGAAGCCCACGTTGTGCCGGTTCATGGCGTACCCAGGGCCCGGATTGCCCAGACCCACGATCAGCCAGGGCGCGCTGGGGTCCGTCGTCATCTGCATGTCTCCTTCATAGCCCAACCGCCGCCCCGCGCAGGAGCGCGGAGCGGCGGTTGGCAGGTCGAGCCCGATGAAGCTCAGTCGAACGCGATCGAGGCTCAGGCCTCGGCGGCGGCGTCGGCCTCGCCCTCGGTGGCCTCAGCGGCCTCCTCGGCCTGCGCGGCCAGAACCTGGAGGACGACGGTGTCTTCCTCGACGTTCAGGGTGGTGCCGGAGGGCAGCGGGATGTCCTTGGCGAGGATGGTCGCACCGGCCTCGAGACCGGCGATGGAGACGGTCACCGACTCCGGGATGTGCGTGGCCTCGGCCTCGACGGGCAGCGCGTTCAGCACGTGCTCGAGCAGGTTGCCGCCCGGGGCGAGCTCACCCTCGGTGTGGACGTAGATGTCGACGTTGACCTTCTCGCCCTGACGGACGAGCAGCAGGTCGACGTGCTCGAGGAAGCCCTTGATGGCGTCACGCTGGACGGCCTTCGGGATCGCCAGGTGCTTCTTGCCGTCGATGTCCAGGGCAAGGAGGACGTTGGACGTACGGAGCGCGAGGTGCAGCTCGTGGCCCGGAAGCGTGACGTGGATGGGGTCGCCGCCGTGACCGTAGACAACGGCCGGAACCTTGCTCTCGCGGCGGATGCGGCGCGCGGCGCCCTTGCCGAACTCGGTGCGGGTCTCGGCGGCGAGCTTGACCTCGGACATGTGCACTCCTCGTAAGTCAGATCAGGTATGTCGGATGGGGGCAGTTACCCGGCCATACGACTTACTGGCCTGCTACGAAGAGCGCGTCGATAACGGACCGCCGTACTGCAATGAGTACGGCCTCCCTCGCCGAGCAACTCAGTGAGTCTACCCGGCGGGGAGGCCGCCCCAAAAATCGATCTTCAGCAAGCCCCGAAGGGCTACGCCTGCTCGTCGAAGAGGCTCGTCACCGAACCGTCCTCGAAGACCTCACGCACCGCGTTCGCGATCGTCGGCGCGATCGAAAGCACCGTGATCTTGTCGAGCTCCAGGTCACCCGGGTCGGGCAGCGTGTCCGTGAACACGAACTCGCTCACCTTGGAGTTCTTCAGACGATCCGCGGCCGGACCGGACAGCACACCGTGCGTCGCCGTCACGATGACGTCCTCCGCACCGTGCGCGAACAGCGCGTCGGCGGCGGCGCAGATCGTGCCACCGGTGTCGATCATGTCGTCGACCAGGACACAGACACGGCCCCGCACGTCACCGACGACCTCGTGCACGGTGACCTGGTTGGCGACGTCCTTGTCACGGCGCTTGTGCACGATCGCCAGCGGAGCGCCCAGACGGTCGCACCAGCGGTCCGCGACACGCACACGGCCGGCGTCGGGGGAGACCACCGTCAGCTTCGAACGGTCGACCTTCGCGCCCACATAGTCCGCGAGGACCGGCAGCGCGAAGAGATGATCGACCGGGCCGTCGAAGAAGCCCTGGATCTGGTCCGTGTGCAGGTCGACCGTGAGGATACGGTCCGCGCCCGCCGTCTTCATCAGGTCCGCCACCAGACGGGCCGAGATCGGCTCACGGCCACGGTGCTTCTTGTCCTGGCGCGCGTAGCCGTAGAACGGCACGATCACGGTGATGGAGCGAGCCGACGCGCGCTTCAGCGCGTCGATCATGATCAACTGCTCCATGATCCACTTGTTGATCGGAGCCGTGTGGCTCTGGATCAAGAAGCAGTCCGCGCCACGAGCCGACTCCTGATACCGCACATAGATCTCGCCATTGGCGAAATCGAAAGCCTTCGTCGGCACGATGCCGACACCCAGCCTGTGTGCGACCTCCTCGGCCAACTCGGGGTGGGCGCGGCCGGAGAAGAGCATCAACTTCTTCTCGCCGGTCGTCTTGATCCCGGTCACAGCACTTGTCTCCTCAGACGAGTTCTTCCCGCTGCCGCCCCGCGCGTCCCGTTGCGCTGAGTCGGCCGAAATGGTGTGCATCTATCACGGTACGCCGAGTCCGACGCACCTGTTTCCGGTCAGCTTCCGCTTGCCGAATTCCTGGACTCCCCCGACGCCGCCTCCGCCGCCCTCGCAGCCGCGCTGCCCGGACGCTTACGCGCCACCCAACCCTCGATATTCCGCTGCTGGCCACGGGCCACAGCCAACGAACCCGCCGGAACATCCTTCGTGATGACCGAACCCGCCGCCGTATAAGCCCCGTCCCCCACCGTGACAGGAGCCACAAACATGTTGTCCGAACCCGTCTTGCAGTGCGACCCCACCGTCGTGTGGTGCTTCGCCTCACCGTCGTAATTCACAAAGACACTCGCAGCACCGATGTTGGTGAAATCACCGATCGTCGCGTCACCCACGTAGGAAAGATGCGGAACCTTCGTCCCCTCACCGATCGTCGCGTTCTTCATCTCCACATACGTACCCGCCTTGGCCCTCACACCGAGCCGGGTACCCGGCCGCAGATACGCGTACGGACCCACACTCGCCTGCTCCCCCACCTCGGAGTCGTACGCGACCGTGTTGTCCACCCGCGCCCCCGCACCCACCCTGACGTTCCGCAGACGGGAGTTGGGCCCCACCTCGGCACCCTCACCAAGATGCGTCGTCCCCTGCAACTGCGTACCCGGATGCACGAGCGCGTCCTGCTCGTACGTCACCGTCGCGTCCACCCACGTCGACGCGGGGTCCACGACCGTGACACCGGCCAGCATCGCCTCGGTGAGCAGGCGGTCGTTCAAGGTGCGCCGAGCAGCGGCCAGTTGCACGCGGTTGTTGATCCCCGCGATCTCCTCATGATCACCCGTGACAGCGGCACCCACACGATGCCCCGCCTCCCGCAGGATCCCCAGAACATCCGTCAGGTACTCCTCACCCTGACTGTTGTCCGTACGCACCTTGCCCAGCGCCTTCGCCAGCAGCTGCCCGTCGAACGCGAACACCCCGGAGTTGATCTCACGGATCAGGCGCTGCGTCTCGGTGGCGTCCTTGTGCTCGACGATGCCCGTCACCGCACCGCTCTCACCGTCCCGCACGATCCGGCCGTAACCGGTCGCATCCGGAACCTCGGCGGTCAGCACCGTCACGGCGTTGCCGTCGCCCGTGTGCGTCGCGGCCAGCTTCTGCAACGTCGCACCCGTAAGCAGCGGGGTGTCACCACAGACGACGATGACCGTCCCGTCCACGGAACCGCCGAGCTCGTCCAGGGCGATACGGACGGCGTGACCCGTGCCCTTCTGCTCGCTCTGGTACGCCGTGCGGACGTCCGGGGCGATCGTCCCCAGGTGCGCGACGACCTGCTCGCGGGCGAACCCGACGACGGTGACGAGCCGCTCCGGGCTCAGCGCGTACGCGGCTTCGAGCACGTGCCCGATGAGGGAACGCCCGCAGATCTCATGCAGGACCTTGGGGGTGGCCGACTTCATACGGGTGCCCTCACCCGCTGCGAGGACGACGACGGCTGCCGGGCTGTTGGCGCTCACGGGGGTGCCCTTCGGCTTCGGGATGTGCGGGGAGTGGACATCCGCAGGATACCGGGGCGTTGTGGGGCGGAAATGAGGGCGGGTCCTGACCTAGCAGTCAGGACCCGAACAGAAGAAGCTCCCCCGCCAGGACTTGAACCCGGACAGATGGCACCAAAAGCCACAGTGCTGCCAATTACACCACGGGGGATTAAAGCGACCCAAACCGGACATTTGATTAGGTCGCCGTTTCGGCACCCAACACTATGCCGTACCAAGCCCCTTCCATGCGACGGTAGAGATCATCGCTTTGCCTTACGTAGATCATGAGGCACCCGTGGTACCCGTCTCCCGTGTTCTTGCGCACGGTGCGAGGTCCTTCGCGACCCTCGTCCGGAATACGGGCGTCCGGCCGGGAACGGGGGCGGTTCAACAGTTCGAGGGATTTCTGGCCGTTTCGTTTCGCGTCGAACAGCGCGTGCGTTCGATCACTGAGCCGGAAACTCGCCGGAAAAGGAGGGCTTGTCGCCCGTAGGCTGGACGGCATGACCACGACGGGGGAGAACCGCAGCGCGGCCGTGACCGGGCCGTGGTGGTGGGAGCGGCGGCGTAGTGCCGTGTTGGATGTGGGGCTCGCGTTGGCCTCGGCGGCGGAGTGTGGGGCAGAGGGGATCACGTTCTCGGGGGACACGGGGGTTCCCACGGGGGTGGGGGTGGCGTTCGGGGTTCTTGCGGGGGCCTCGCTGGTGTTGCGGCGGCGTTGGCCGATTGCCGTGGTGCTCATTTCCATCGCGATCACGCCTGCGCAGATGGGGATCTTCCTGACCGTGGTCGGGCTTTATACGTTGGCCGCTTCTGAACTGCCTCGGCGGATTATTGGGTCGCTCGCGGGGATGTCGTTGCTGGGGACGCTCATCGTGACGTTGGTGCGGACTCGGCAGGACATGGAGAGCGGGGAGCTGGGGTTCGCGGAGGGGTTCATACCGTTCATCGCGATCACCACCTCTATTGGGCTGACGGCGCCGCCGATCTTGCTCGGGTTGTATGTGGGGGCTCGGCGGCGGTTGATGGAGAGTCTTCGGGAGCGTGCGGACAGCCTGGAGCGTGAGTTGCAGCTGCTTGCGGAGCGGGCCGAGGAGCGGGCGGAGTGGGCGCGTAATGAGGAGCGGACCCGGATCGCGCGGGAGATGCATGATGTCGTCGCGCATCGGGTGAGTTTGATGGTGGTGCATGCTGCCGCGTTGCAGGCTGTGGCGAGGAAGGATCCGGAGAAGGCTGTCAAGAATGCCGCCCTCGTCGGTGACATGGGGCGGCAGGCGTTGACGGAGTTGCGCGAGATGCTCGGGGTGCTGCGGGCCGGGGAGAGTGTGCCCGCTGCGGGTGGTCGGCATGGGTCGGTGTCGGATGCCGTGCCGTTGGCCGCTGTGGGGTTCGCGGCGGCGGCTGCTGCTTCGCGTGCGGTGGATGAGGACGGGCCGTGTCTGGAGGAGCTCGAGGAGTTGGTGGGGCAGTCCCGTGCGGCGGGGATGGCGGTGGATCTGTCCGTGGAGGGTGAGTCGCGTGCGTATGCGGCGGATGTCGAGCAGACCGCGTACCGCGTGGTTCAGGAGGCGTTGACGAACGTGCACAAGCACGCGGCGGGCGCCAAGACGTATGTCCGGCTCGCGCATCGTGGTGCGGAGATCGCGATGCAGGTGGAGAACGAGCCGCCGCCGGAGGCGGGTCCGGGGGATGCGCGGCTGCCCAGTGGGGGCAATGGTCTGGTGGGCATGAAGGAGCGGGTCACCGCGTTGGGCGGTGTTTTTGTGTCGGGGCCGACGGATGCGGGTGGTTTCCGGGTGTCGGCTGTGCTGCCCGCGGTCGCTTAGGCCCGTCCGGGCGCCGGCGTCGGGTGTGTCTCAGCCTGCTTTGAGGCGTTCTGGCTGGGTGCCGGATGCCAGGGTGGCGAGGGCTTCGTCGATGTGGGAGCCGAGGTACCAGTCGCCGCTGTGGTCGAGGCTGTAGACGCGGCCTTCGGCGTCGATGGCCAGGAGGGCCTGGGTCTCTGTCTCCTCTCCTATGGGGCAGACCTCGGTGTCGAGGGCGCGGCCGAGGTCGCCGAGGGTGCGGGCGAGGTGGAGGCCGTAGAGGGGGTCCAGGTGTACGGCGGCGGGCGCTATGTGGCGGCCGGGGCCCTGGGGGGTGATGTGGAGTCCGCCGAATTCGGCCCAGGCTTCGACGGCGGCGGGGAAGACGGCGTGCTGGTGTCCTGCCGGTGAGGTGTGGCGGCGCAGGACGTCGGCCCAGATCTCGGCCTGCTTTATGTCCCAGCGTCCGGGGGTCCAGCCTGCGGCGCGCAGGGCGGCGTCGACGGGGACGGGGAAGCGGGGTGATGCGGCTGTGGGGGTGGTGGGGTGGTCGGTGTGCTGTTCCGTGTGCATGGGCGGCCCTCGTTGTGGTTCGCGGTTCTCGGTTCGGCGGTGGTGGGGGTCAGGATTCCGGGGTCGTGGGTTCCACGATCCGTACGCCGAAGTGCGAGGTGAGGGCGGTGCAGGAGCGGCAGGGGCGGGCGAAGCCGCCGTGCAGGGGGTCGCCGTCCTCGCGGATGCGGCGGGTGGTGAGTTTGGCGTGCTTGAGGGCCTTGCGGGCCTCGCCGTTGGTCATCGGTTTTCGTGCCGCGCGTTTGGAGCGGCTGTTGTCGGCCGCCGTGAGGTGGCGTGAGATGAGGATGGCTTCGGCGCACCGTCCGGTGAAGCGTTCGCGCTGGCCGCTTGTGAGGGTGTCGAGGAAGTCCTGTACGAGTGGGTGCAGAGCGGGAGGTTCTTCGCCGCGTCCCGCGGTGCTCGTGAGGGTCGCGCCGCGGACGGAGAGTGCGGCGGCGACGGTGGGGAGTATGCCGTCGCGGCGCTGGCGCAGTGTGGGCGCGTGCGCGGACGTGTTGCTCCAGCCGACGCGTGGATCTCCCGTGCCGGCGGGGTTGTCGGCGGTTGCCGTGTGCGCCGTCGTGGCCGCCGTGTGACCGGCCGTGCCGGTCTGTGCCGTGTGCATGGTGGTGCTTCCCTCCCCGCAACTCGCGGCTGTGACCGCGTGTGCCACGCCCCCGCGTTGCGGGGACAGCCTGCCAAATGGGGCGGGTGGTGCGGAAGCTGGGGCGCCGCGACACGCCCGGCTTTCGTCGCACGGTGACGGTGCGGTGGCTGCTGGTCATGGAACCGGAGGCCCGGTGACCGGTGTCGTCCTTACGCATAGGCTGTCGACATCCGCAGACTGCGGAACGCAGGACGAAGTACGCACAATCCACGCACAGCGATCCGCAGAACCATTCACAGTGCCGCAGGGGGCAACCGCCATGACGACAGGTCGGCTGGGGCAGCAAGCCGCGCCGCCGAACGCGGCCTACGCCGGGCAGGTCGTGCATTTCCCGGATCCGGTCCGGGCCACGCGCCATCCCAGGGGTGTGCGCGTGGACGAGCACGGCTATCCGGATTTCTCGGCCTACGCGCGCGCGGCCGCCGAGATCGCCGAGCCTCCGGAGGGCTTCGGTGTCGATGAGCTGCGCCTGACGGACTATGTCTCCGCGAACGCGGCGATGGCCGCGGCGGATCATGACCTGTGGGACACGATTCCGCCGGTGGCGACCCCGCACGGCTGGACCTGGCATCACGTGCCGGGCGGCAGGCGCCTTGAGCTGGTCCCGGTGGAGGTGAAGGCGCTCCTGCGGCATCACGGCGGGCTCGCCACGACGCCCGTGGACCAGGACAAGAGGGGTACGCGCCCGCTCCAGGAGACCCGCCCCGCGCATCTCGCGCTGCCGAAGTCGGTGGTCGCGGTGACCGAGCAGGAGATTCTCGGTGCCGAGGAGGAGCTGGGGTATCGGCTGCCCGGTGCCTACCGTTCGTTCCTGAAGGCGGCGGGCGGTTGTGCGCCGGTCGGTACGGCGCTCGATGCGGAGCTGGGTCTTCTGATCGACCAGCCGTTCTTCACGGTGCGGGACGAGGCCGCGGTCAATGACCTGGTGTACGTGAACAAATGCCTGCGGGACCATCTCACCAAGGACTATCTGGGAGTCGGGTTCGTGCAGGGCGGCATTCTCGCCGTGAAGGTCAAGGGTGACCGGATCGGTTCGGTGTGGTTCTGCGCGTACGACGACGCACGGGACGTCTCGGAAACGGCTGCCTGGCCGCCTGCTGAGCGGGTGCAGCGGCTGCTGCTGCCGTGTGGTGACGACTTCGACGCGTTCTTGTCCCGGCTGGCGGGGAATCCGCCGGAGTTGGAGACCGTGGCGAACCTGATGGTGGACGGCGGCTTCGCGCGTGCCGTCCCGGTGGGGGAGTGACTTGTCGATGGTGACCTTCGCGCAGGCGCAGGAGCGCGCCGAGGAGTGGATCAACGGCGATGTGCCCGGGTACCAGCATCGTGAGGTGCGGGTGCGGGAGTTCGAGCTGGGTTTCGTCGTGTGGGCGGAGGACCGTGAGAACGGTCCGGTGTCCGACGGCGGCCGTCAGCGGCTCGTCATCGCGCGCGACAGTGGTGATGCCTCGCTCTGGCCGGGTCTGCCGGTCGGTGAGGTGATCCGCCGGTACGAGGAGGAGTACGGCGTCCCGGATGTGGCGCCGCAGGATGCGGCTCCGGCTCCGCCGGAGCGGGTCGACCTGAATCAGACGTCGTTCTTGTTGAGCCCTCCGGAGTGGCTCCAGGAGGCGGCGGACAAGCTGGGTATCCCGGATCGCAGGGCGGAGTCCGCGAGCGGTGCCGCTTCTGGCGCGGCTGCTGCGTCGTCTGTGTCGCCTGTGTCGTCTGCCTCTCCTGTCTCGCCTGTGTCGGACGCGTCCAACGGGGGTGCGGGGTATGGCAGTTCGACGCCTGCCGCGCCCGAGGCGCCTGGTAGCGGTACGCCGTGGCCCGCGGCCGGGGCGTCGAGCGCGCCCGCCGGGGCCAACTCGTGGGCCGGTACGGACACCAACGCGGAGTCCGGTGACGATCGTTCGGTGGCGGCGCCCGCGACGGTGTTCGCGCCGCCGCTGGTCGGCGGTGACGATGACGACACCCCGCCGCCCGGTGTGGCGCCGGAGGCCAAGACCGCGCTGATGCACGGCGGCAGCGGGCTTCCGTCGACGACGGTGGCGCCCGCGCTCGACGGCTCGAACATGCCCCCGCCTCCGGGCGTGGGCGCTCCTGGCGCAGGTGCTCCCGACGCGTCCGCCTACGGCTATCCGCAGGGGCCCGGTGCGCAGACCCCGCCCCCGGGCGCGGCCGCTCCGGGGCCGAACCTGCCTCCGCCGCCCGCC
>NZ_BAAAUG010000064.1:0-22699 GCF_039533825.1 Streptomyces rectiviolaceus | reverse complement strand
TGATGCCGACCGCGGCGGCGCGAAGGGCGGCAAGGGCGGCAAGGGCGGCAAGGACAAGAGCGAGGGCAAGGGGCGGTCGGGCAGGTCCGGCGATTCCGGTTCCGATGCGGCCCAGGCCTCGGCGTCCGCGACCGGGGGCGGCGACGACCCCGCCCCGCCGACGAAGGACGGGCGGCCGTCCCCCACGCGTACGAAGCCCGACGCGCCGCGCCCCACGCCGACGCCCGATCCCCCGAAGCCGACCCCGACGCCGACTCCCGAGCCCACTCCGGAGCCCTCGTCGTCGGCGCACGAGCCTCCGAAGCAGGACGCGCAGCTGGGGGAGCGGTCGGAGGGGCTCGGGTCACGGGAGCCTTCACCGGAGGCCGGGCCCGCTTAGGCAGGGGTCGCTTGGGGCGGGGTTGTGGCGGTTCGGCCCCTGTCCGAAACCCGCTTCGTCGCAGGTGAGACGAGCTGTGGGGAGTGGAATCCAAGGTGCCTTGAGGGGTGTGGTTTGCGTTCGGGGGGGTTGGGTGAGTATGGTGGTAGATCGTTTGATCCCATTTGCCCGGCGCCGAAAAAGAAGAGCGCCGCGTGGCGCGTACTCTCCCTTGCCGTGGCTGACCGCATAGAGGCGGTCCATTGCGAAATCACGGAGTTGACGGGCGCGTGCCGAGACTCCGGAAGGTTTCGCATTTCGCATGTCCATTTCTCATTCTGACCACGCCGTCCTGCCCGAGAACGAGACGACCGACGAGCTGACGGTGGAGACCGTCACCGAAGCCGTCGAGACCGTCCAGGCCGCCGACGTCGTGGAAGCGGCCGAGCAGGTCGTCGTCGAGACCGAGGCCGCCGACGTGGCCGCCGAGGCCGACGAAGACGCTGAGACCGGCCCCACCTTCGGTGACCTCGGCCTGCCCGACGGCATCGTCCGCAAGCTCGCCCAGAACGGCGTGACCTCCCCCTTCCCGATCCAGGCCGCGACCATCCCGGACGCCCTGGCCGGCAAGGACATCCTCGGCCGCGGCCGCACCGGCTCCGGCAAGACCCTCTCCTTCGGCCTCCCGATGCTGGCGACGCTGGCCGGCGGCCACACCGAGAAGAAGAAGCCCCGCGGCGTCATCCTCACGCCGACGCGTGAGCTCGCGATGCAGGTCGCGGACGCGCTCCAGCCGTACGGCGACGTGCTCGGCCTGAAGATGAAGGTCGTCTGCGGCGGTACGTCCATGAGCAACCAGATCTACGCCCTCGAGCGCGGTGTCGACATCCTCGTCGCCACGCCGGGCCGTCTGCGCGACATCATCAGCCGCGGCGCGTGCTCGCTCGAGAACACCCAGATCGCGGTGCTCGACGAGGCCGACCAGATGTCCGACCTGGGCTTCCTGCCCGAGGTCACCGAGCTGCTCGACCAGGTCCCGTCCGACGGCCAGCGCATGCTGTTCTCGGCCACGATGGAGAACGAGATCTCCACGCTGGTCAAGCGCTACCTGACCAACCCGGTGACGCACGAGGTCGACAGCGCCCAGGGCAACGTCACGACCATGTCGCACCACATCCTGATCGTGAAGCCCCGCGACAAGGCGCCCGTCACGGCCGCCATCGCCGCGCGCAAGGGCCGCACGATCATCTTCGTCCGCACCCAGCTGGGCGCCGACCGCATCGCCGAGCAGCTCTGCGAGTCCGGCGTGAAGGCCGACGCGCTGCACGGCGGCATGACGCAGGGTGCCCGTACCCGCGTGCTCGAGGACTTCAAGAAGGGCTACGTCAACGCGCTCGTCGCGACCGACGTCGCCGCCCGTGGCATCCACGTGGACGACATCGACCTGGTCCTGAACGTGGACCCGGCCGGCGACCACAAGGACTACCTGCACCGTTCGGGCCGTACGGCCCGCGCGGGCCGCTCCGGCACGGTCGTCTCGCTGTCCCTGCCGCACCAGCGCCGCCAGATCTTCCGGCTGATGGAGGACGCGGGCGTCGACGCCGAGCGTCACATCATCAACGGCGGCGGCACCTTCGACCCGGAGGTCGCCGACATCACCGGCGCCCGTTCGATGACCGAGGTGCAGGCCGACTCCGCGGGCAACGCCGCGACCCAGGCCGAGCGTGAGGTCAAGGACCTCACCAAGGAGCTGGAGCGCGCCACCCGCCGCGCGACGGAGCTGCGCGAGGAGGCCTCGCGCCTCACCGCGCGTGCCGCCCGCGAGCGTGGCGACGACCCGGAGACCGCGGTGGCCGAGGCCACCGCCGCCGCCGAGGCCGCCGTCGAGGCCGCTGCCTCCGTCCCGGAGCAGACCGCCGCTCCGGTCCGCGAGGAGCGCCGCCCGCAGCGCGACGATCGCGGCAACTACGAGCGTGAGCGCCGTGACGACCGCGGTGGCCGTTCCTTCGAGCGTCGTGACGACCGCGGTGGCTCCGGCTTCCGTGGCGGCGACCGCCGTGAGGGTGGCGACCGTGGCGGCTTCAACCGTGACCGCGGCAACGACCGCAACGACCGTGGTGGCCGTTCCTTCGAGCGTCGTGACGACCGTGGCGGCTCCGGCTTCCGTGGTGGCGAGCGTCCCTCGGGCGGCGGCTTCAACCGCGACCGCAACGACCGTGGTGGCTCCTCCGGCTTCCGTCGTGACGACCGTCCCTCGGGCGGCGACCGTGGCGGCTTCCGCCGCGACGACAACCGTGGCGGTGGCTCCGGCTTCCGTCGTGACGACCGCCCCTCCGGTGGCGACCGTGGCGGCTTCCGTGGCGGCGAGCGCCGTGACGACAACCGTGGTGGCTCGAGCTTCCGTCGCGACGACCGCCCGGCGGGCGGCCACCGTGGCAGCGACCGTCCGTTCAACCGTGACCGCCGTGACGACCGCCCCTCCGGCGGCGCCCGCTCCGGTGGCCACGACCGCCCGGCGTTCAACCGCGACCGCTCCGGGACCGGCACCGGTTCCTTCGGCCGCCGTGACGACAAGCCGCGCTGGAAGCGCAACGGCTGACACCTGCTGAAGAGCTGAAGAGCTGAACAGCAACAGCTGAACCGACGGGCCCACCCCTTCCGGGGGTGGGCCCGTCGGCGTACGTATGTGTGTCTCCTTTGTGCGTCCCCTTTAGCCAAACGTGACGCATGTCATGTCCCTGCCGTGGGCAACGCTCGTGCATGACACCACCACCCGGCTCAGACGAGGAACGCCTCGCCCAACTCGGCTACACCCAGGTCCTGGCCCGCCGCATGTCCGCGTTCTCCAACTACGCGGTCTCGTTCACGATCATCTCGGTCCTGTCCGGCTGCCTCACCATGTATCTGTTCGGCATGAACACCGGCGGTCCCGCCCTGATCACCTGGGGGTGGGTCGGGGTCGGACTGATGACGCTGTTCGTGGGTCTCGCCATGGCGGAGATCTGTTCCGCCTATCCGACCTCCGCCGGGCTCTACTTCTGGGCGCACCGGCTCGCGCCGTCGCGGACCGCGGCCGCCTGGGCGTGGTTCACGGGCTGGTTCAACGTGCTCGGGCAGGTCGCCGTCACCGCGGGGATCGACTTCGGCGCGGCCTCGTTCCTGGGCGCGTACCTGAACCTGCAGTTCGACTTCCAGGTCACCGAGGAGCGCACGATCCTGCTCTTCGCCGCGATCCTCGTACTGCACGGCCTGCTCAACACCTTCGGCGTGCGCATCGTCGGGCTGCTCAACAGCGTGAGCGTCTGGTGGCACGTCGTCGGGGTCGCCGTCATCGTCGGCGCCCTTGCCTTCTCGCCGGACTCGCACCAGTCGGCGTCCTTCGTCTTCACCGAGTTCGTGAACAACACCGGGTGGGGCAGCGGGCTCTACGTGGCCCTGATCGGCCTGCTGATGGCCCAGTACACCTTCACCGGCTACGACGCCTCCGCGCACATGACCGAGGAGACCCACGACGCGTCGACCGCCGGGCCCAAGGGCATCGTCCGCTCCATCTGGACGTCCTGGATCGCGGGCTTCGTGCTGCTCCTCGGCTTCACGTTCGCCATCCAGTCGTACGACGGTGCCCGCGAGTCGGCGACGGGCGCACCGCCCGCCCAGATCCTCCTGGACGCGCTCGGAGCGACCACGGGCAAGCTGCTCCTGCTGGTCGTCATCGGCGCGCAGCTCTTCTGCGGCATGGCGTCCGTGACCGCCAACTCCCGGATGATCTACGCCTTCTCGCGGGACGGAGCGCTGCCCTTCTCGCACGTCTGGCACTCGGTCAACCCGCGTACGCGCACGCCCGTCGCAGCGGTCTGGCTCGCGGCCCTGGGCGCGCTCGTCCTCGGCCTGCCCTACCTGATCAACGTCACGGCGTACGCGGCGGTGACGTCGATCGCCGTCATCGGCCTCTACATCGCCTACGTCATCCCGACCCTGCTGCGGCTGCGCAAGGGCGAGGAATTCGAGCGCGGGCCCTGGCACTTGGGCCGCTGGTCACGCCCGATCGGCATCGTGGCGGTGGCCTGGGTCGGCGTGATCACGGTCCTCTTCATGCTGCCGCAGGTCTCACCGGTCACCTGGGAGACCTTCAACTACGCCCCGATCGCGGTCCTGGCCGTCCTCGGCTTCGCCGCGACCTGGTGGCTGGCATCGGCCAGGCACTGGTTCCTCAACCCGGACCACGAGCGCACGGCGGCCCGCGAAGCGGCCCGGAGCGGGGCGCCGGAACCGACCGATCCCTGACCGCGCCGCGGCCGTCCCAGGCCTGCACCTGGCCCGCACCCGGCCCGTCGCGGAACGCGCGACGGGCCGAGGAGGCGATACCCGATCGGACGCCTTGTCCTGTCCGGCTATGCTCGGGGGGTGCAACCGCACGGACCGTTAGCTCAATTGGCAGAGCAGTGGACTTTTAATCCATTGGTTGTGGGTTCGAGTCCCACACGGTCTACCACTCAGGCCCAGGTCAGGCAGCTTCTGACCTGGGCCTGTGGCGTTGGTCGCCCGAACGGCCCCGCCTCGCCTGCGCCCCCGCGGCCCACGAGTGACGCTGAGCCTGCCAGGTGGTCGATCCGGAGGTACAGCATGGGTTCCGTACGGCGGGCTCTCGTGATGCTGCTCGTGCCGTTGCTGGTCGGCGTCTCGGCGGCCTGCGGTGGGTCCGGCGGCGGTTCCGGCCGGGCCACCGAGCGGGCGCGCCCCGCGGAGCTGGCCTTCGAGCACCCCGGGGTGCTCGTCAGCAAGGCGCAGCTGGATCGCGTCCGCGCGCATGTCACGGCGCGCGACCAGCCCTGGCTGAGGGCTTTCGAGCAGATGCGGGACAGCAAGTACGGCGCGGCCGACTACCGGGCCAAGCCGTACGCCGTCGTCGAGTGCCCGCCCGACACCCGCCCCGGACACGGCTGCGTCGAGGAGCGCGAGGACGCCATCGCCGCGTACACCCAGGCCCTGCTCTGGAACATCACCGGCGACCGCGCGCACGCCCAGAAGGCCGTACAGATCATGGACGCCTGGTCGCGGGTGGTCACCCGGCACACCGAGGCCAACGCGGGCCTCCAGACGGCCTGGGCCGCCTCATCGTGGGCGCGTGCGGCCGAAGCCGTGCGCTACACCTACGACGGCTGGGCCGACGGCGAACTCCTCCGCTTCGAGCGGATGCTGCGCAATGCCTATCTGCCCCAAGTGCGCGACGGAGCAGCCGACTTCAACGGCAACTGGGACCTCCTGATGGCCGACGCGACCATCAGCATGGCGGTCTTCCTGGACGACCACGAGTCCTTCGAGAAGGCAGTGACGCACTTCAGGACCCGCGTGCCGGCCTACTTCTATCTGGAGTCGGACGGCCCGCTGCCCGTCTCGCCCGAGGGCAGCGGCATCAATACCCCGGAGAAGCTCCGGAAGTACTGGTTCGGGCAGAAGACCTTCGCCGACGGGCTCTCCCAGGAGACCTGCCGGAACTTCAAGCACGCCAGCTACTCGCTCGCGGCCACCGCGCACATCGCAGAGACCGCCTGGCACCAGGGCGTCGACCTGTACGGCGAGGTCAAGGAGCGGCTGCGGGCCGCGCTGGAGTTCCACTCGAAGTACCAGCTGGGCGCCGAGGCGCCGGACTGGCTGTGCGGCGGCAGGGTGCAGCGCGACATGGGGCCCGACACCGAGGTCGGCCTGAACCACCTGCGGGAGCGGCTGAAGCTGGAACTGCCTCAGACGCGGAAGCTCACGCTCGAGCAGCGGCCCGAGGGGACGGACAACCTGTTCGTAGCCTGGGAGACGCTGACGCACGCCGAGAACGCGTGAGCGGCGTGCGTCAGCGTTCGCCGCGGGTTCGGGCCGCTCCCGCCTGTTTTCCGCCCGATTTCCGCCCGATTTCCGCCCGTTTTCCGGCTGCATTCCGGCTGCTCCTCAGCCGGTTCGCTTTCACTCCGCCTGATGGCGTAGAGTTGCATTCAACGGCGCGGGGTGGAGCAGCTCGGTAGCTCGCTGGGCTCATAACCCAGAGGTCGCAGGTTCAAATCCTGTCCCCGCTACTAAAGACCGAAGGCCCGGATCCAGAAAATGGATCCGGGCCTTCGGTGTTTTCCCCCGTCACTCTGTCGGCCCACACGGGTCGCCCCGCGCCACCGCTCCGGGAACCCTGGATGAACGTGGTCATGGGTCTGGTCCTGGCCGCGGAATTCGGCAGGAGAAGACCGGTGGGGCAGCGAGGAGGAAGCGGCGGGGGCAAGAGTCCCGATGTCCGGCATGAGCGGGCTCTCGTGCGGGCCCTGCCCCTGCTGCTCATCGTCGTCGGGGTCGTCTACGACATCTCGACCCCACCCGCGTTCACCGCCGCGCCCCTCTTCACCGCCGCCCCGCTCATCGCGGCCCCCTTCTACTCGCTGATCACCACCGCCCTCATCGGGGCGGGGTCCTGCGCCGCCGTGCTCGCCCTGCACTTCAAGAGCAGCACCACCGCCGACGTCGAGGCGATCACCGAACTGATCACGGTGGCCACCGTCGCCGTGCTCGCCGTCGTCATCAACCGCGTCGTACGCCGCAGCGACGAACAGCTCGCCTCCGCCCGCACCATCGCCGAGGCGGCCCAGCGCGCCGTGCTGCCGCAGCCGGACCACCGGATCGGCGGGCTCGATGTCGCGGCGCGGTACGAGGCGGCGGAGGCCGACGCGTTCATCGGGGGTGATCTGTACGCCGTGCAGGACACCCCGTACGGCGTACGCGTCATCGTCGGCGACGTACGCGGCAAGGGCATAGGCGCGGTGGCGGCCGTCGCCGTCGTCATCGGGGCGTTCCGGGAGGCCGCCGAGCAGGAGGCCACCCTGGAGGCCGTGGCGCAGCGCCTGGAGCGGGCCCTCGCGCGTGAGGGCACGCGGCGCGACGGGCTCGACGCCTTCGAAGGGTTCACCACCGCCGTGCTCGCGGAGATCCCGCACGGCGACGGTCTCGTACGCCTCGTCAATCGCGGGCACCCCGGGCCCCTGCTCCTGCGCGGCGACGGACGGCTGTGCGTGCTGTCCGCCACCGAGCCCGCGCTGCCGCTCGGGATGGGCGACCTGGGTGCCTGGCCGGACCGTGCGGACGAGACGGAGTTCCCGCCGGGGGCGATGCTGCTGCTCTACACCGACGGGCTCTCGGAGGCGCGTGACGTCCGGGGCGAGTTCTACAACCCGGCCGCGCGGCTCGGCGGCCGCATCTTTCCGGGGCCCAACGGCCCGGACGCGCTCCTGGCCACGCTCACCGAGGAAGTGCGGCGGCACACCGGGGGCGGGACGACCGACGACATGGCGTTGCTCGCGGTGCGGCGGCCGTTGATGGCTGGGGATACCGGGGGCGATACCGGGGGCGATACCGGGGGCGCCGGGGCCGACGGCTGGACCGACGCGGGCTCCGATGTCACCGGCCGTGACTGAAGGACACCACTCCGCATAACAACTGACGTACTGTCAAGGAGATGTGAAGCTCCGGTGTGTGAAGAAGTGGGGTCAACTCGCCCCGTTCCGAACCCCCGTGTCCCGTTAAGTGCAGGCCAAAGTCGTTAACGATCAGTCGGAACGGCTTGGAATACGACCCTGCCGTCTATTAACGTTCGATAACGCAGCGCGGTCGTCCCAGCCGTCACTCGAGTCGGCTCCGCGCGCACGCGCCTAATCCCGAAAGGGAGCCGGGGAACCACTAATTGGGGTGAATCGGGCATCTGTGCATCCGTGCCAGATGTTCGTAGGAGACCTTCCTGCTCCGAACCCGTCAGCTAACCCGGTAGGCGAGAAGGAAGGAAAGGAGTGCGCCCCAGTGGCGTCCAACCGCCCTGCCCCCCAAGGCGTGTACGTACCGAATGACGACGACTTCGGTGGGTACGACGACAGTTCCTGGGAGGAATGGAATCCCACCGAGGAGTCCATCCGTCCCGTCCGCGGCAGGCACCGCGTCCACAAGCGGGGCGGTGGCGGGCTCGCCCGCAGCTCCACTGTTCTCGGCGTAGGCGTCATCGCCGCCGTCGGCGCGGGCGGCATCGCCACCGCGCAGGGCGGAAAGCCCCCGGTCTCCATCGAGATGCCGGACCTCTCGGCCGTCACGGACTCGCTGCCGGAGGCCAAGTCGCTTCCCGGCGTGGGGTCTTTGATATCCGACGACTCCTCCGACTCCGGCTCCGGCTCCGGTTCCGCGGACAACGGCGTGACGACCGCCGCCGCGCCCCTGAGCGCCGCCGGCATCAGCACCGCCGACGCCGAGCAGGGCACCACGGACGCGGGCGAGGCACTGCGGGCCCGCATCATGGAGCAGGCCGAGAACCAGCAGGACCAGGCGGACGACGCGGTCCAGAAGGCGGCCGAAGAAGCCGCCGTCAAGGAAGCCGCCGCCCAGGCCGCCGCCAAGCAGACCGCGGCCGAGAAGAAGATCGCCGCCGAGAAGGCCGCCGCGAAGAAGAAGGCCGAGGCGGAGGCCAAGCGCAAGGCCGAGGCGGAGCGCCTGGCCAAGCTCGCCAAGAGCTTCACCCTCCCCGTCGGCTCGTACACGCTCACCGGCACCTTCGGTCAGCCCGGCTCCATGTGGTCCTCCGGCTACCACACCGGCCTGGACTTCGCGGCTCCCACGGGCACGCCCATCAAGGCCATCCACTCCGGCACCATCAAGGAGGCCGGCTGGGCGGGGGCGTACGGCTACCGCACGGTCCTTGAGCTCGACGACGGCACCGAGATCTGGTTCTGCCACCAGTCCTCGATGAACGTCAGCGTCGGCCAGAAGGTCACCACCGGCGAGACCATCGGCCGCGTCGGCGCCACCGGCAACGTCACCGGCGCGCACCTCCACCTGGAGGTCCACCCGGGCGGCGACTCCACCGGGGTCGATCCGGCGGCGTGGCTGCGCGGCAAGGGCCAGTCCCTCTGACGCAGCCCCAGAACCCCGGCGGTCCTGGCGGCAACCCCCCGACGTCAGGGCTGCCGGTCAAGGGCGCCCGCTCACCGGTTCTCCCCGAGCGGATGCCCCACTGATCGGAACCGGCATCCCGCTGTACGGAATTCCGCGATCCGTAAGGGCGTTGAGTCCCGTATGACTTCTCTCCGCAAGCTTGGTTCGTCCGACCTCGAGGTCTTCCCGCTCGCACTGGGCGGCAACGTCTTCGGCTGGACGGCCGACGAGGCGCAGTCCTTCACCGTGCTCGACGCCTACACCGCCGCGGGCGGCAACTTCATCGACACCGCCGACGTCTACTCGGCCTGGGCGCCCGGCAACAAGGGCGGCGAGTCCGAGACCGTCATCGGCAACTGGCTCGCCGCGCGCGGCAACCGCTCCGACGTCGTGCTCGCCACCAAGGTCGGCGCCCACCCCGACTTCAAGGGCCTGTCCGCGAACACCATCAAGTCCGGTGTCGAGGAGTCGCTGCGCCGCCTGCGCACCGACTACATCGACCTCTTCTACACGCACTACGACGACCCGACGGTCTCCGTCGAGGAGATCATCACCGCGCTCGACGACCTGGTGACGTCCGGCAAGGTGCGCGCCATCGCCGCGTCCAACGTGACCGCCGACCGGCTCCAGGAGTTCCTCGACTTCTCCGACCGCGAGGGCCTCGCGCGCTACTCGGTGCTGCAGCCGCACTACAACCTCGTCTCGCGCGACACGTACGAGGGCACGCTGGAGCAGGTCGCATCGCGCTCCGGCCTGGCCGCCGTCCCGTACTACGCGCTCGCCTCCGGCTTCCTGACCGGCAAGTACCGCCCGGGTGCGGCGGTCGACAGCGCGCGGGCCCAGGGCGCGGGCAAGCACCTGGACACCGACCGCGGTCTGCGCGTGCTCGCCGCCCTCGACGAGGTCGCCCAGGCGCGCGGCGCCGAGCTCGCGACCGTGGCCCTCGCGTGGCTCGCGGCGCAGCCGACGGTGGCCGCGCCGATCGCGTTGGCCCGTACGGTCGAACAGCTGCCCGCGCTGCTCGCGGTGGGGGAGCTGGAGCTGACGGAGGCCGAGGTGTCGGCGCTGACGGCGGCTTCCGCCTAGCCGCGGTAGGGGTTGTACGCGGGGTAGGGCATCGCCGGGCGGCCGTACGGATATCCGTACGGCGGCTGCTGCTGTTGCTGCGGGTAGGGCTGCTGGTACGGCTGTTGATATCCGTACGGCTGCTGGTATCCGTACGGCGGCGGCATCGGTACGAACACCGGTGCCGTCGCGCGCGCCGCGTACGCGAGGGCGGGCCGTGCCGCCTCGCGGCGCTCCCACAGCGCGTGCAGCAACTCCCGCTCCCGTACGACGAAGTCGGCGCCCGCGCGGCCCTTGCGCCCCCGGTGCCGCAGGAGCGCGAGAGACGTCGCGTACGTCTCGTACTGGGCGACCGTGCGCGCCGCGGCCTTGCCCTGCGTGTAGGAGGCGTAGTCGCGGGCCAGCGTGCGGGCGCGCATGGTGCCCAGGGCGTACGGCTCGGGTGCGGTGAGCCAGCCCGCGAGTGCGTACGCGGGCAGTTCGGCCCGCACGATGCGCAGGCCGCGCTGTCTGATCCAGATGACCAGCCAGGTGAGCAGGCCGAAGGCGGGCAGCATGAAGAGCGCGTACACGGCGAAGAAGCCGTAGTCCCCGAAGACCGCCGAGCCGTTCCACAGGGCGTGCAGGCCCATCGCCAGGAGGAGTCCGCCGACCGGGAGCAGGACGCGGCGCCAGTTCTGGCGCTCCGCGCTGAGCGCGGCGATGCCGAAGCCGATGCCGGTGAGCACGGTGAAGAGCGGGTGCGCGAAGGGCGACATCACGACGCGTACGAAGAAGGTCGCCGCCGTCACGGACGCGAGTCCGGTCCCGCCGTTGAGCTGGTCGGTGCCGAAGGCGCTGCCGAGATAGAGGATGTTCTCGGTGAAGGCGAAGCCGGTGGCGGTCACTCCGGCGATCACCACGCCGTCGACGATGCCGGTGAACTCCCGTCTGCGGAAGAGGAAGACGAGCAGCACGGCCACGGCCTTCGCGCTCTCCTCGACGATCGGCGCTATGACCGTCGCGCCGAGGGTGTCCGCGCTGGTGGGGTCGGCCGTGGCGGTGGCTATCCAGCGGGTCGCGAAGCTGTTCGCGACGATCGCTATGAGGGCGGCGGCGCAGGCGCCCCAGGCGAAGGCGAAGAGCAGATTCCGCCAGGGGCCCGGCTGGACCCGCTGCAGCCAGCGGAAGGCGGCCACCAGGAGCGGCACGGGCAGCGTCGCGAGGCCGAGCCCGACCAGGAAGCCTTCGGTGCCGGTCTGTTCCCTGACCAGGGCCAGGATCACCAGGCCGGACAGGGCGAGCAGCGTGACCAGGGCGGCCGCGCGTATCGCCCGCCGCTGCCACCAGCGAGCGTGCCGCAGCCCGGCGGGCCCGGCGGGGGGCATCGGGTGCGGGTACGGAGAACGGGTGGCCACCCGTTGACCCTAACGAGGGACGGGGGTGGCCCGCGACGGTGTCTCAGGCCCCGTGGCCGGTATCGCAGGGATCCTGTCCGGTATCTCAGGCTTCCTGGCTGTTCTGGCTGGGTGTACGGCGGAACAGCAGGTCATGGACCACGTGCCCCTTGTCCAGGCCCTGGCCCTCGAACCGGGTGAGGGGGCGGAAGGAGGGACGGGGCGCGTACCCGCCGTCGGCCTGGGTGTTCTCGAACTCGGGGTGCGCGGTGAGCACATCGAGCATCTGCTCGGCGTACGGCTCCCAGTCGGTCGCGCAGTGCAGCACGGCGCCGGGCTTGAGGCGGGGAGCGGCGAGGTCGAGGAAGTCGGGCTGGATGATGCGGCGCTTGTGGTGGCGGGCCTTGGGCCAGGGGTCGGGGAAGTAGACGCGGAGGCCGTCGAGGGAGGCGGGCGTGAGCATTTCGCGGAGCAGGATCACGGCGTCGCCGTTCGCGACGCGGATGTTCTCGAGGCCGTTCCGCTCGGCGAGGCCGAGGAGATTTCCCTGGCCGGGGGTGTGCACGTCCACGGCGAGGATGCCGGTGTCCGGATCGTCGGCTGCCATCTGGGCGGTGGCCTCGCCCATGCCGAACCCGATCTCCAGTACGACGGGACGCTCGCCGCCGAACAGTTCGGCGAGGTCGAGGGTCCGCTGCCCGTCGATGTCGAGACCCCACTTGGGCCACAGCCGCTGGAGCGCGTCCGCTTGGCCCGCGGTCACCCGGCTCCTGCGGGGCTGGAAACTCCGGATCCGCCGCTCGAAGTGCGACCCGGCGGGGTCGGGCGCGGGGCCGTGGGGGAAACGGGGTTCGCCCTTCGGGCGGGGGGCGTGGGGGCGCTCGGGGGCGGGGTTCGACTCAGACACAGTGGGGGGATTTTATCTGGCGCGGGGGCCTTGGCTGCCGTCATCACCGGCTCCGCCGAGTTCGTCCTCAAACGCCGGACGGGCTGATAGTTCAGCCCGTCCGGCGTTTGAGGACATCTTGTACGGGGTCTGGGGCGGAGCCCCTGCGCGGCGAAGCCGCCAATAGATACAGCCGGGAAGGGGTGGGGTTGGGGAAAGCCCCGCAGGGACCGCCCTCACAGCAACCCAAGCACCCGCCGGGCCACAGCCCGCCCAATCGGCAGCGAAGCCGTCGCCGCAGGCGAAGGCGCGTTCAGGACATGCACGGCCCGCACCCCCTCCCGGATGAGGAAGTCATCCACCAGCGTCCCGTCACGCAAGACGGCCTGCGCCCGCACCCCCGCATCCGCAGCCACCAGATCATCCGGAGTCACCGCAGGCAGCAGCCTCCGCACCGCCGAGGTGAACGCCCCCTTGGAGAAGGAGCGCCGAAGCTCCCCCGCCCCGTACCGCCAGTGCCGCCCAGCCATCCGCCAGGCCCCCGGCCAGCCCAGCGTCCCCGCCACCTCCAGCGGCCGCACCACACCCCATCCGTACCCCTCACGGGCCAGCGCCGGCACCGCGTTGGGCCCCACATGGACCCCGCCCCCGATGCCCCGCGTCAGATGCACCCCCAGGAAGGGGAATGCCGGGTCCGGCACCGGATACACCAGGCCCCGCACCAGCTCGGGCCGCGCCAGGTCGAAGTACTCCCCGCGGAAGGGCACGATCCGCATCCCGGGGTCGTCGCCCGCCAGCATCGCCACCCGGTCGCACTGCAGCCCCGCGCAGTTGACCAGGACCTTTGCCCGCACCACCGAACCGTCGGCCGTGCGAACGGCCACCCCGAGGGCCGCGCGCCGGTCGATGCGGACGACCTCCGCCCCGTACCGCACATCGGCCCCGGAAGCGTCCGCCAGGCGCTCCGCCACCGAGCCGTAGTCACAGATGCCCGTCGTCCCGACCTGGATCGCGGCGAGCCCCCGCACCTCCGGTTCGTACTCGGCGATCTGCGCGGGGCCCAGCTCACGCACCGGAATGCCGTTCTCCCTGCCGCGCTGGACGAGTGCGTGCAGGCGGGGCAGCTCGGAGCGCTCCGTGGCGACGATCAGCTTGCCTGTGACCTCGTGCGCGATGCCGTACTCCGCGCAGAACTTGATCATCTCGGCGGCGCCACGCACCGCGTACCGCGCCTTCAGGGAGCCGGGGCGGTAGTAGATCCCGCTGTGGATCACCCCGCTGTTGCGTCCCGTCTGGTGCCGGGCGGGACCCGGCTCCTTCTCCAGGACGGTGACCCGCGTCCCCGGGGCGCCGCGCGAGATGGCATACGCCGTCGACAGACCGACGATCCCGCCGCCGATCACCAGCACATCGCAGTCGTACGCCAAGGCCCGGACCATCCCGCATCACCTCCCACACCGATAGTGCACTGCGCCACTGACAACGCCCTCAAACCCGGCGAGGACCGCAGGGTTACAGGGTGCGTAAATGCTGTTGCCGTTCCGGCGGTGCAGGGGGAGACATCTCGGGCCCTGAACGTGAATCCCGGGCACCTCACAACAGGAACCCCGCTGAACTACGCGGGGGCCACGAGCAGCGGCCGCGCACGCTCCCGCAGCTCCACCACCCGCGGCTCGTCGCCGTACGGCTCCAGGCGGTGCAGCAGGTCCTTCACGTACTCCGTGGTCCGCGCGGACGAGATGCGTCCCGCGACCTCCAAAGCCCGTGTGCCCTGCTCGCAGGCCGCGTCGAGGTTCCCCGACTCCAGCTCGGCGACCGCCGACACCACGAGGCGCAGCCCGTGCGAGCGCACGAACTCCTCCGTCGGCCGCTTGAGCGCCTGCTCCGTGAAGCGCCGCACCTGGCGGGGCGCCTTCAGGTCGCGATAGCACTCGGCGGCGTCCGCCGCGAAGCGGTCGTATCCGTAGAAACCGAGCCACGACGGGTCGTTGTCGCCCTCCCGGGCCCGCTCCAGCCACCCCTCGGCCGCCCGCAGCGCCGCTCCCGCCGCCTGCGCGTCGTTGGCGCGCGCGTGTGCGCGTGCCTCGACGAGGCGGAAGAAGCTCATCGTGCGTGCGGTGGCCAGGCCGCGGTTGCGCTCCAGGGCCGCCTGCGCGAGGTCGACGCCCTCGTCGCCGAAGCCGCGGTAGGTCGCCTGGAGGGACATGGAGGCCAGGACGTACCCGCCTAAGGGCACGTCGGCCGCCGCGCGGGCCAGGCGCAGGGCCTGGATGTAATAGCGCTGGGCGGCCTCCTGCTGGCCGGTGTCGAAGGCCATCCACCCGGCGAGGCGCGTCAGTTCGGCCGATGCCCCGAAGAGCGAGCGGCCCACCTCGTCCGAGTACGAGCCGAGCAGCAGGGGAGCCGCCTCGACCCGCAGGCACTCCGGGACCATCGACGAACGCCAGTCACCGCCGCCGTACTTGGAGTCCCAGCGGCGGGCGTCCTCGGCGGCCTCCCGAAGTTTCACCACGTCACTGTGGCCGACCTTCATCGGCTGCCCGCTGTTCGCGCTGTCGGCGCCGTCACCGGGGTGCCCCATCTCGCGGGGCTCGTCCAGGATGACGTCGCGGGCGACCGAGCTGTCGGCCGGGGTTATCAGCCAGCGCGAGGCCGGCGTGGCGTACGCGCTCACGGCGAAGGATCCGGCGAGCGACTGCCAGATGCCGCCGCTGCCCGCGCGCCTGCCCGCCAGATCGAGGCGGTAGAGCTCGGTCGCCGACTTGACCGCGGCGCCCACGTCACGCGGGAAGGCAAGGCCCACCTCAGGCGCGGGATCGGCGTCCGCGAGCCCGATCTCGTGCAGCGGGACGGGGCGGCCGAGCTTCTGCCCGATGGCCGCGGCGATCAGGTGCGGGGCAGCGCCTTGCGGCACCATGCCCTTGGACACCCACCGGGCCACCGATGTCTTGTCGTATCGAAGCGTCAACCCGCGTTGTGCGCCGAGGTCGTTGACCCGGCGCGCGAGTCCCGCATTGCTGATTCCCGCGAGGGCGAGAACGGTGCCGAGTTTTTCGTTCGGCCCGCGTTGCTCCCTGGACATGCGCCACCCCTCGACACAGACGGCTGCCGCGATGGCTTGACCGCGCGGCATGCGTGCTGCGTTCCCCCAGGGACAGCGGCGTCCGCGACTACGACCGCCGTGGCCCGGAACCTCGGCCGCAAGAGCATTTGGCCGAGCCCCCAGGTATATGCCTCCGCGAAAACATCAGCACACACAGCGTAGTTCGCCGAATCCCAAGCGTTAAGAGGCGTAGTTCCGTATGGCGAGATTGTTGCCGGTAGGGAAGCGGGGGAGTGCCGGGGTGTGCTCCGGGTGTGTGGCCGTGCGCCTGCGTGTGCGCTCTTCACCGGCCATAAGGGGAGCGCTTCCATGGATGGTGCGTGGGTCGGCCCGCTGCGCTGGAGTCAGCGGGCTGGGGGACACCGCCGCCTCCATCCCCGCGGGCGGCGGACCAGTCCGGGGGGCGAATGACGCCTCCCGGACTGTGTGTTGCCATTTACGGTTCCGTCACGTGAACGCCATCCGGTGATTTGGCTGAAAATCGCCTCTCCGGAGGCCGGGTGAGGGCGGGGTGAGGCGGGGGTGCCGCACCCCCGCGCAAGGAGAAGGGCGTGGTCGTGCCCTTCAAGTACCGCTCCCCCGGGGCAGATTAAGGGGAGCGCGAGCACCCCCGTAGCCACTCCCGCGCGCCTCCTTCGTGGCAGCATGGGACCCCAGTTCTCGATGCACTGGTTGTCCACAGCCTGTGGAGGCAACGATGCGGTGGTTGGTGGGGTGGAGCAGCACTGCCGCGAAGCCTGCGGTGGTGGGCTCGGCCGGGGCCACCGGTGAGAACGGCGAGACCGTTCATCCCGTGGGCTCCCAACTCCTCTGGGGCGACCCGGATCCGCTGTGGGCGGTGGGTGACTGGCGCGCCGACGAGGTGCGCACGGTCAAGGCCGACGAGCAGACGCGCATCGCGGTCCTCGGCACCTGCGGGGCGAGCGACGAGGAACTCAGGGTCGGTCTGTTCGCGGCCCGCGGCGGCGCCCTGCGGCACCTGACCGCGTGGTCCGGGAGCTACACCGCGGTCGTCCAGATCGGGCGCCGCGTCATGGTCGCCGGTGACCTGGCGGGCGCGCGCCCCGTCTTCTACACCCCCTGGGCCGACGGCACGGCCTTCGCGACGGCGGCGCTGCCCCTTGCCGACCTCATCGAGGCCCACCTGGACATCGGCCACCTCGCGGCGCTGCTAGCCGCGCCCGACGTGCCGGAGGCGCTGCAGGACTCGACGCCCTATCAGGGCGTGCGACGCGTACCCCCGGGGCACGCGCTGATCCTGCGCGCGGGCGCACGGGAGATCGCCGGGTACGAACACGTGGCGTCCCTCGCGGTCGCCGCGGCCGCCACCGACGCGACCAGCGCCGTGGACGGCGTCCGTGACGCCCTCGTGGAGGCGGTACGCACACGCCTCAGCGCCCCGCGGCACGTCCCCGGAGCGGACGTCGACCCGGGCCCCGTGCCGGGCATGGGTCCTGCCGAGCGGCGGGCGGCACGCGGGATGCCGGTGCCCGGCATCGGCGCCGACCTCTCCGGAGGGCCCGCGTCCGGCACCCTCGCGCTGCTCGCCGCGGGCCTCCCGGGGATGCCCGGCACGGTCCTCGGCCACGGCACGGGCGCGGGGGAGCGGCTCCTCGCCGTCACCTTCAACGACCTCGCGGTCAACGGCCGCGAGGCCGAGCTGGAGCGGGCCGGCGCCATCGCGGCCAATCCCCGCCTGCACCACGTGGTGGTCGCCGCGGGCGAAGAGGCCCTTCCGTACGCGGACTTGGACGGCCCTCTGACGGACGAGCCGAGCGCCGCCCTCGTCACGGCCCAGCGCCACCGTGCGCGGCTCTCCTCGGGCAGCGCGGACCACTTCACGGGGTACGGCGCCCGGCAGGTCCTCGACGCCCATCCGGCCCGCCTCGCCGACCTCCTGATGGACCGCAGACGGCGCCATCTGGTGCGCCCCGTGGCGGCGTTGGTGAAGGCGGACGGCTCCCCGGGCTCCGTCATGGTCCCCGCGCGCGTGTACGGCGCCGCGCGCAAGCTCTCCCGGATGTCCTACCGCGCGGGCGTCGACGCGCTCGCCGACCGTCTCCTCCAGCGCCGCTTCGACGAGCCGGGCGGGGCGGTGGGGGCGTCGATGGCCGCCCTCGCCTGGGCAAGACCGGGGCCCGCGGCCCGTTGGCTGACGGGCGAGGCCCTGGCTGAAGTATCGGTTCGCCTCCAGGACACGACCGGGCGCCCAGGCGCCGGACCCGGCCAGCGCCCCGGTGAGTTCCGTGCCCGCGCGGCGCTCGCCCGGCACGCGGCGGACCTGCGCGTCCTGGAACAGGCCGCCGAGGTCCGCTTCCAGCGCCTGCACGCGCCGTTCCTGGACAACCAGGTGGTCCGGGCCTGCCGCGCGCTCCCCGTCGCCCTGCGCGTCCAGCCAGGGGCCCGTGCGGCCATCCTGCGTACGGTCCTCGAAGGAGCCGGAGTGGCCGAACTGCCGCCCGGCTGGGGCGCTCCGTCCCACGCGTCGTCCGCGGCGGCGGCACGGACGGGCCTGCGGGTGGCGGTGGACGACCTCCTGGCCCTCTTCGACACGCCCTTGCTCGCGCAGGCGGGCCTGGTGGAGGCCCGCGTGGTCCGCAAGGCGCTGCGCGCGGCGGCAGAGGGCGAACCGCTGCCGCTGGACGGCCTGGCGGACCTGGTCTCCACGGAGCTGTGGCTGCGCCGCCTGCTGTCCCGCAGGGGCACGTGCTGGACGGGAACCCCCGCGCGGCAGAGGGCGGTCCCTACGGGGAGCGTCGTGCCGCAGAGGGGGGCGTTGGGCGCAGGGCGGTAACTGGCTCCGGAGCCTCGCGCGCCGTTGATCACCGGCTTCGCCGAGCTCGTCCTCAAATGCCGGACGGGCTGATAGTTCAGCCCGTCCGGCGATTGAGGACATCTTGTACGGGGTCTGGGGCGGAGCCCCAGGTGGGCCCCCGCGCCAGAGCGGGTTTTCGGGAAGGGGCGGGATTGGGGAAAGAAACCCCGCGCCCCAACCCACCCCACCGGCGAGAATGGCCCCGTGCGGTACAAGATCCTGGGCGCCACCGAGGCGTACGACGAACAAGGGGAGCCCCTGCCCGTAGGGGGCCGACGGCTCCGCGCCCTCCTCGCCACCCTCGCCCTGCGCACCGGCCGCACGGTCCCCGTGGAAACCCTCGTCGCCGAGGTATGGGCGCAGGACGAGCCCCCCACCGACGCCACCGCCGCCCTCCAGGCCCTCATCGGCCGCCTCCGCCGCGCCCTCGGCAAGAACGCCATCGCATCGGAACCCGGCGGCTACCGCCTCAACGCCACCCCCGAAGACATCGACCTGCACCGCTTCGAACGCCTCGTACGCGACGGGAAGGCGGCCCTGCCCCACGACCCGGCGTCGGCCGCCCGCACCCTCCGCGACGCGCTCACCCTGTGGCGCGGCCCCGCCCTCGCCGACCTGCCCGACCGCAGCGCGGCGACCCGCCCCGATGCGCTGCTCGCCGAGGCGACCCGCGCGCGGATCGAGGCGGACCTGCTCCTGGGCCACGCCTCCGACGTCGTACCGGAGCTGAGGGAGCTCACCGCCGACCAGCCGTACGACGAGGCACTGCACGCCCTCCTGATCCGCGCCCTGCGTGACGCGGGCCGCGGCGCCGACGCCCTCGCCGCGTACGAGAACGCCCGCCGCACGCTCGCCGACGCCCTCGGCGCGGACCCGGGCCCTGAACTCCGCGCCCTGCACGCCCAGTTGCTGGACCCGGCCCTTGGCGTGGAGCCCGGGGCGGCCCATGGGCCGGAGCGATCAGCGAGACCGGCGCGGACAGGCAATCTGCGCCCCCGCCTGACCTCCTTCGTCGGCCGGGAACCCGAACTCGCCGCCATCCGTTCGGACATGAGACGGGCACGCCTGGTCACCCTCACCGGCCCCGGGGGCTCCGGCAAGACCCGTCTCGCCGAGGAGGCCGCCGCCGGGCATCCGCAGGCATGGCTGGCCGAGCTCGCCCCGCTCGACCAGCCGGAGGCCGTCCCCGGCGCAGTCGTCAGCGCGCTCGGCCTGCGCGAGACCACGCTGATGACCAGCGAACTCTCGGTGCCGCAGGACGACCCGGTCGCCCTGCTCGTCGAGTACTGCGCCCCGCGCGGCCTGCTCCTGCTCCTCGACAACTGCGAGCACGTCATCGGCGCCGCCGCCGAACTCGCCCAGACCCTCCTCACGCACTGCCCGGACCTCACCGTCATCGCCACAAGCCGCGAACCCCTGGGCGTGCCGGGCGAGTTCGTGCGCCCCGTGGAGCCCCTTCCGCCCGACCCGGCGCACCGCCTCTTCACCGAGCGCGCCATGGCCGTGCGGCCGGACTTCGACCCGGAGGAGGACGCCGAGGCCGTCGCCGAGATCTGCCGCCGTCTCGACGGTCTCCCGCTCGCCATCGAACTGGCCGCGGCCCGCCTGCGCCTGCTCACGCCCCGGCAGATCGCCGACCGCCTCGACGACCGCTTCCGCCTCCTCACCAGCGGCAGCCGCACGGTCCTGCCCCGCCAGCAGACCCTGCGCGCCGTCGTCGACTGGTCCTGGGACCTGCTCGACGACCCCGAGCGGACCGTGCTGCGCGAGGTGTCCGTCTTCGCCGGCGGCTGGGACATCGAGGCGGCGGAGGCGGTCTGCACCGGGCCCGCCGCCGACCTCATCGGCGCCCTCGTGGACAAGTCCCTGCTCATCGCCGAGCCCACGTCCGGCGGTGACATGCGCTACCGCATGCTGGAGACCATCCACGAGTACGCGTCCGAGCGAGCCGCCGAGACGCCGGAGCGACGCACCGCCGCGGGCCACCGCCACACCGCGTACGTCCGCGCCCTGGTCGAAAAGGCCGAACCCTTGCTCCGCTCGGCGGACCAACTCCCCTGGATCCAGCGCCTGGAGACGGAGCTGGACAACATCCGCGCGGCCCTGCAGCGCGCCATCGAGTCCCGCGAGGGGGAGCAGGCCCTGGCCATCGCCCTGGGGGTGGGCTGGTTCTGGTCCATGCGGAACTACCGCAGAGAGGGCGCGGACTGGGTCGCCGGCATCTTGCGCCTCGCACCGCCGATGCCGCCCGACGGGCCGGACGGCGCCCCCGAAGACACGGGCGACCCGCTCCACTGGTCCTGGATGAGCCTGCGGCTTCTGCACTTCTTCCTGGTGGCGGAGTCCAGGCCGATGGAGGCGCTGACGGGCGAGGACGACCGCGCGTACCTCAGGCGGGTGCGGAACGCCTTCGCGCGACCGGTGCCGGCGGCGGCCCGCTTCCCCGGCATCATCTGGCCGTTCACCGCCTACTTCCTGGACGGTCCCGACACGGCGAGAAGCGGTTTGGACGACGTGGTCGCCAACTGCCGCAGGTACGGCGGTGACTGGGAGGTCGGCGTCAGCCTGATGTTCCGCACGCACCAGGCCGTCGACGCCCCGGGCAATCTGTCCGGTGTCGACGAGGATCTCGCGGAGCTGCGTGGGCTGAGCAGGCGCGCGGGCGACCGCTGGATGCGCGCCCAGGTGGCCAGTGCGGCGGGCGAGGCCGCGATGGCGCGCTGTCGGCACGCGGATGCGCGCGTCGAGTACGACGAAGCGCTGCGGCTCGCCTACGAAGTGGGCGCCTACGCCGAGACGCCTTTCCTGATCGCCCGTCTCGCCGAGATCGCGTACCGCGAGGGCGACCGCGAACTTGCGGCGAAGGCCCTCCATGAGGCGGGCATCGAGGCCGACCGGTACGGGGTGGCGGACTCGTGGGCGTTCATCCGGACGCTGCAGTCGCAGATGGCGCTGGACGACGGCGAGGTCGCCAAGGCCCGCGCCCTGTTCGAGGAGGCCCGCGCCGACGCCGAGCGTGGCACGCCGCCGCCGCAGTTCACCGCGGCGCTCCAGGCCCTGGAGGCCAAGGTCGTGGCCGTCGAGTCGGGCCCGGAGCAGGCACTGCCGCTGCTCGCCGACGGCCTGCGGGTGGCCCTGGCGAGCCGGTGCGCGGAGTTGGTCATCGCGGCCCTTGTGGAGAACGGAGCCGCCCTGGTGAGCAGGCTCGGCGACCATCCCCGTGCGGTCCGCCTGCTCGCTTTCGGCACGCGGCTGCGGAGCGGCAATCCGCGCCCGATGCCGGAGCTGGCCGACGCCGACGAGGTCGAGACGGCGGCCCTCGCCGCGCTCAGCCTCCGCCGGTACGAGGCCGAGCGCGCCGCGGGCGCCGGACTCACCGCCGCCGAGGCGCTCGCGCAACTGAGCTGAACCGCGGCCTACGTACAGCGGAAGCGCGACTGCGCCCAGTCCGCGAGCGCGGCCGAGTCGAACGGTGAGTGCGGCTCGACGACCAGGCGGATCGTCTTGCGCCCGGTCAGGCTCACCTGCACCGGCACCGCCGGGTCCCCGCCCTTGATCATCGGTGACTGCCACAGCCGCACGCCGTCCCCGAAGATCGAGAACCGCACCTTGCCGAGGCCCATCGTCATGTCGTCGACACCGACGACCGCGTCGTACGTCGAGCACTCGCGGTTCAGGTCGATGGTGACGGAGGACTGGCCGTGGACGGTCACGCCGTGGTCGTACTGCTTGTCCGCGATGGACAGGCCGGACCGCTGCCAGACCCAGCTGCTCTCGCCGAGCCGCATCTCGGGCTTGGTGCCGTCACCGACGCCGCCGTACTGCAGCTCGCTCCACTGGTAGACCACCGGGGCGGGCGGGGGCGGAGGCGGAGGCGGCGGCTCGGGCTTCGGCTCGGAAGGCGTGGGAGTCGGCGTCGGCTTGGGGGCCGGCGGTTTGGGCTTCGGAGTGGGCGTCGGGGTCGGCTTCGGCTCGGGAGCCGCCTTCGGGGGAGGCTTCGGCTTCGGCTCGGCGACCGGCTGCTCGGGCTTGGGCTTCGGTTTCGGGGGCGGCGGCTTGCTCGGCGCGACAGGCTCCACGACCGGCGGCTTCTCGGCGTTCGGCAGGTCCTTGGGCTTGTCACCGCCCGCGGTGAGGGCCAGCGCCACGGCGG
>NZ_BAAAUG010000063.1:39634-61637 GCF_039533825.1 Streptomyces rectiviolaceus | reverse complement strand
CTCCGCGCGCAGGCCGTTCCAGCCCGCCGCGTCGGCGCCGACGCGCACCACCTCCCGCGCGAAGCCCTCCGCGCACGCGGTGAACTCCTCGACGGCCCAACGGGAGCCGAGGTCGCTGCGGAAGTGCGCGGCGGAGCCGTGGCCGTCGGCCACCGTGAGCACCGCGGCGGCGCCGCGGGCCACGGAGCGGGCGCCACAGCTGTCCTGGCTGTACTTCTTGCCGACTCCCTTGACCGTGGCGCTGAGGATGGCCCAGCCGCCGGTCGTGACCTGTGTCCGTGCCGGTGTCGATGGCCCGCTCACCAGATGTCGTCTTCGTCGTCCTTGGTCAGCGGCGCCGGTCCGAGCGGGGACGCGGGCTTGGCGTCCTCGACCTTCGGCGTCGACGCGTCCTTCACGACGGCTGTCGACATCCAGCGGATGGCCGCGGCGAGCTGGCGGGGGTTCTTGGCCTGCAGGGGCTCGAGCTCCGGGTTGCCGAGGAACTCCTTGAGCATGCTCTTGTCCGCGTCGTCCCCGATGGCCACCGCGACCCGCACGGCGCGCTTGCCCCACGGCGTGGCGTCGATCTCACGCAGGCCCGCGCGCCAGTCGTCCGTGGGCTGCCCGTCGGATGCGAGGGCGAGCACCGGGGGCAGGGCGCGCTGCGGCATCGGCGGGGTCTGCAGCGCGCCCGCGGCGAGCTTGAACGCCGCGCCCATGTCCGTGCCGCCGTACGTGTGCACGTCCTCCCAGGCGAAGTGGTCCACCGGAGTCGGCTCACCGACGTGCCAACTGGCGCCGCTGGCAAAGGAGATGGCACGTACGAGCAGCGAGGCGGCCGGGTTGGACTCGGCGGCCTGCTGCATCTCGGGGATGGCCTCGCGGATCGCGAAGTTCAGTTCGCCGATCTTGCCGTTCACCCCCATGGAGCCCGAGCAGTCGAGCATCCAGATGAAGTGCACGGGGCGGTTGGCCATGCTGCCGCCGGGGAAGTTGTCGGCGGCCTCACCGGCCTGGACGGTGACACTGGTCTGGCTGGTCTTCCTCACGCTGGTCCTCTCGCGCATCAGTGGTTCGGGGTTTCTTCTGGGTTGTCCGGGCCGGGTCAGTGGTGTCGGTGGCGGCAGTGGTGCGGGTCGTGTCAGTGGTGACGGTCAGGGCCGCCGGAGCCGGGCCCTTGCGGCCCTTGCGGCCCTTGCGGCCCCTGCGTCCCCGCCTGCCGACTGCGCCAGGCGTTCCATTCCTGGACCCGCTGCGAGCCGCGCCCGTGCGGCTGCCGGGTGATCTCCGTGGCGACCTCGCCCAGCGTCCAGTCGTCCAGGTGCGGCACCACGGGTGCGAGGACGCGGGTGAGCAGCTCGTCGGCGACCCGCTGCCACTCGTGGGTGATCCGGCGCCCCTGGCGGGGGCGCCAGATGTGGTAGAGCGCGGCGATCTCGGCGGGCTGGCGGGGCAGTTCGCGGATCATCCGCTCCCGCGCGCCTTCGTCGAGGAGGATCTCGCGATAGGGCCGCAGGACGTCGCCGCCGGTGCCCATCAGGAAGTCCAGGGCGGGGCGGTGGCACAGCTCGACGGGTGACGCCCGCGCGAACCCCCGGCCGACCCACGCACCGGTCCCCGCCCGCAGGACGTCACCGAGCGGCGACGCCTGCTGGCTCTGGACACGGACGCGCTCGACGGCCAGGCGCAGGGGCAGCCTCCCCTCGGCGAACTCCTCCACGGTCATGAGGAGTTCAGCCGTGGCCCGCTCGATCGCGGTGAGCTGCCCCTCCTCCCGCAGGTCCCTTGCGAAGTCGACAAGATCGCGGTCGACCCGCTCCGGCCCCCTGAGCCGGACCACGAGACGGATGCCGAAGCCCGCCTGGATGATCAGACGTGTCGGGCAGACGCGGACGAGCTCCGCCACCTCCGCGCTGTCGGGCTGGGACCCGCCCCACACGATCCGCCACAGCTGCTTCAGCGTCGTGGTGTCGGTCACCCGGCCGCCGGGGAGCAGTTCGGCCAGGGCGGCGAAGAGCCGGGCGCCCCGCAGGCAGTGCGGCTGCCGATGCCAGCGGGCTGCGGCCTCGACGAGCCGGAGGACAGGGGGCGCCTCGCCGGCCTCCACGCGCCGCCGCAGCCACTCCCCCTGCGGCGCGTTGGCGAGGCCGCGGAGCTTGTCAAGCTTCGAGTCGGTGAGGTCCCTTGCCAGCAGCTTCAGGACCCGCCGGTTCAGTCCCGTGTGGCCCATCGCCTCCAGGACCTCCACCGACTCCGCGCACGCGCGCCGCCCGGGGTGGAGCAACGCCCCCGCGAGCCGCTCCATGGCCTCTTCGAGCCCACGCCCCGCGTCCGCGCCCATGGCGAGCGCGAGCCGCAGCGGCTCGGCCCAGGTCCCCACGGGCTCGCGCAGCCTGCGGCGCAGCGCGTCGTCTGCGCGTCCGCCGAACTCAGCGCGCAGCCGCTGCCAGGCGTCGGCGCTCAGCGGGAGCCGTTCGCAGGCGGCGAGGTCGGGCAGCGTGCCCTGGTCCTCGGCCACGGACACGTAGTGCCGCACCAGGGCGAGTGCGAGCGGTTCGGCCGTGGCGCGGTCCTGGGGCCCGAGCTCCTGGCAGAGCCCGTACAGCTCGTCGACGACGGGGCTGCCCGCGCTCTGCTCCGCCACGGCCGCGGCGTGGGCGCGGACGATGTCCCGGCGGGCTTCGCCGGACATCGCGGACAGCTGCCGTACGTCGACGGTCGGGCGGGTCAGTGCGAACGGAGCGTCGTCGGCGCCCGGCTCGGGCGGTGTCCCCTCGATCCACTGCCGGGCGGTCACCTCCGCCCAGGTGTCGGGCATCGGCGTACTGCCCTGGCCGCCGACCCCGTCGTGCACGCGGTAGAAGTGGTCGAGCGTCGGCCCGTCGAAACGGTCGAAGTCCGCGTCCGGGCCGATGCCGATGATCTGCTGCGGCGCGCGTCGCGGTTCGGCGGTCCATGTGCTGAACGTCAGGGACTTGGCGTACGCGTCGGACAGCGAGGCGCAGGCGAGGGCGATCCAGTGGGCCACGGTGTCCGGGTCGTGCTCGGCGACGACGATCTGGCGCCCGGCCCGCTCGTCGAAAAGACGGCGTACGTCCGCGAGGAAGGGCTCGACGCGAGGGGCGTGCGCGCGGGCGAAGTCGATCAGGGCATCGGGGGCGACATCCCCCAGGGACAGGGGCAGTTCGTCGGGGTCGTCGGCGTACGCGACGTCGACGCGGCACCCAGCGGACACACTTCCGGGTTGCCCGGCGGCCGTACTCCCGGGCCGCTCGGCGACCGTGTGGCAGAGGAGCCCGGCCCCGTCCGGGAGTCGGCTGCGGCTGAGGCCTTGACGGTGCCCGACGGCCAGGACGTACGCGGCCAACTCGGGTGGTTCCAGGGGGTGTTCCTTCTCCTGCTCCTGCGGTCCCGCCGGTGCGGGGATCAGACGGACGACTCCGGTGTCCGGCTCCTCGTCGAGCCGGTAGCTGAGGCGGCGGATGGCCATGCCACATTGTGACCATCCGCATGCCTCGATCGCAGGCCGTCCGCCAAGTTTCCCCCCTCCACGGGACTCACTCGGCCCTCCTGCGCCCCACCGCGGGTGACTCCCCGCGCCCTTGCGGTACGGGTGCGTTGGGGCCACGGTGGTTCGCGGGCCCCGCCCGTCCGGCCCTTCCGCATGCTGACGCTGATCGGAGACTCCGTGGCCTCCTTCCCGCTGCCCCATGTCCTGCTGGGCGACGGCCCGCACAAGGTGATCGCCGTGCACGGCTGGTTCGCCGACCGCTCGGCCTACGCGCCGGTGCTCGCGGACCTCGACCTCGCCTCGTTCCAGTACGCGGTGGTCGACCTGCGCGGGTACGGAGAGGCGAAGGACGCAACCGGCGCGTACACGACCTCCGAGGGCGCCGCCGACGTCGTCGCTCTGGCCGACCGTCTCGGCTGGGACCGGTTCTCCCTGGTCGGCCACTCGATGGGCGGCAGCGTCGCCCAGCGCGTCGTCGCGATTGCCCCACACCGGGTCCGCAGGCTGGTCGGCGTCTCCCCCGTACCCGCGTCCGGCCTTGAACTGCCGCCCGAGCAATGGGAGTTGTTCTCCGAGGCGGACCGTCTGCCGGAGAACCGCCGCGCGATCATCGACTTCACCACCGGCGGTGTGCGGCCCGCGGCCTGGCTCGACCGCATGGTGGCGCGCTCCCTCGACGTCAGCGACGCGAAAGCCTTCCGCGGCTGGCTGGACTCCTGGGCGCGCGAGGACTTCCACGACCGGATCGAGGGCTCGACCGTGCCGGCGCTCGCCGTGGTCGGGGCCCTTGATCCCGCGCTCGGCGCGGACCTGATGCGCCGGACGTGGCTGCGCTGGTACGCGCGCGCCGAACTCACCGAACTCGCCGAGGCGGGCCACTACGCGATGGACGAGACGCCGCTCGCCCTCATCCGCGCCGTGGAGGAGTTCCTGCGGGCGGACGGCGAGGACGGCGACGCCTCCTGAACGCGGGCACACCACGTGAACCGGCCACCACCGAGTGAAGGGAGCGGGCAGATCACCGCATCCGCGGGCGACCAACTCGCCGCCGTGCCCGACGTGTTCGACCCACGGCAGTACGCGGCCGGGATCCCGCACGACCGCTACCGCCTGCTCCGCGACCAGCACCCGGTGGCCTGGCAGGATGAACCGCGGGTGCTCGACTGGCCCGCGGGACCCGGCTTCTGGGCTGTCACACGGCATCGGGACGTCGTCCGCGTCCTCAGGGACTCCACCACGTACTCCTCACACCTGGGCGCCACCCAGATCCGTGATCCCGACCCGGACGACCTGCCGTTCATCCGCCGCATGATGCTCAATCAGGACCGCCCGGACCACGGCCGCCTGCGGCGTCTGGTCAGCCGCGCCTTCACGCCAAGGCGCGTGGAGCGCTTCGAGTCCCTGGTCCGCGACCGGGCCCGCACCCTGCTCGCCGCGGCGACGGACGAGGCCCGCGACTCCGACGGCACCTGCGATCTCGTCACCGCCGTCACCGACGACTACGCACTGCTCAATCTCGCCGACCTCCTCGGCGTGCCCGAGAGCGACCGCGGGCTGCTCCTGCGCTGGACACAGCGCGTGATCGGCTACCAGGATCCCGACGAGGCGGGTGAGCCGAAGCGCGACCAGGACGGCAGGCCGGTCAACCCTCGCTCGCCCGCGATGCTGCGCGACATGTTCGCCTACGCGCAGGAGCTGGCGGCACACAAGCGCCGCGTGCCCGCCGACGACATCATGACCACCCTCGCCACGGACCCCGAACTGACCGACCCCGAGCTGGAGATGTTCTTCTTCCTGCTCACCGTGGCGGGCAACGACACCGTGCGCGGCGCGGCACCCGGCGGTCTCCTCGCGTTCGCCGAGCACCCGGACGAGTACCGCCGCTTCCACGCGGGCGACGCCCCGGTCGCCACGACCGTGGACGAGCTCCTGCGCCACCACCCTCCCGTTCTCACGTTCCGCCGCACGGCAACTCAGGACACGGTGCTGGCCGACCGGCCCCTCCGCGCCGGGGACAAGGTGGTCGTCTTCCACGCCTCCGCCAACCACGACGAACGCGTCTTCGCGGACCCCCACCGCCTGGACCTGTCCCGCTCCCCGAACCCCCACGTCTCCTTCGGCGAGGGACCGCACGTCTGCCTGGGCGCACACTTCGCCCGTCTCCAACTCCGCGTCCTGTACGAGGAGTTCCGCGCGTCACAGCCGACGCCTCCCCAGCTGGCCGCCCCGCCGAGGCGCCTGGTCTCCAATTTCATCAACGGCTTGAAGTCGGTGCCGGTCCAGCTGTCGGCAACGGCACCTCCGGTCACTGCGCTCACCTGAGCACCTCGCATCACAATCTGGTATCGCTGACCCGCCAGGGTCTTGCCACCCGCCCATGTAATCGATTCCAATCCTCCGTGTAATCGATTCCACAAGGAGGTGGACCGGCGATGGCGAGCATCAAGGACGTCGCGGCCGAGGCAGGCGTATCCGTCGCCACGGTGTCGCGCGTCCTGAACAGTCACCCCTCGGTCAGCCCGGCGGCCCGGGCCCGCGTCCTCGCCGCGGTGGAGAGCCTCGGCTACCGCCCGAACGCCGTCGCCCGCTCGCTGCGCACCGACCAGACCCGCACCCTCGGCCTGGTCATCAGCGACGTACTGAACCCGTACTTCACGGCCCTGGCCCGCTCCGTCGAGGAGGCGGCCCGCGCGCTCGGCTACAGCGTGATCATCGGCAACGCCGACGAGCGGCCCGAGCTGCAGGACCACCACGTCCGTACGCTCCTGGACCGGCGGATCGACGGGCTCCTGGTCTCCCCCACCGACGGCGGCTCCCCGCTGATGCTCGACACCGCGCGCTCCAGCACCCCGATGGTGTTCGTGGACCGCTGGATCCCGGGCGTTGACGTCCCCGTCGTCCGCGCCGACGGCCGCGAAGCCGTCCGTGACCTGGTCGCCCACCTGCACGCCATCGGCCACCGCAGGCTCGCGATCATCGCGGGGCCCGCGGCCACCACCACCGGCAGCGAGCGCGTCGAGGCCTTCCGGGACGCACTCGCCGAGTACGGGCTCCCGCTGCCCGACGACTACATCGGGCAGGGCGACTTCCAGGCCGACAGCGGGCGCCGGGCCACCGAGCGGTTCCTCGCGCTGCCCGAGCCGCCCCACGTCATCTTCGCCGCGGACAACCTGATGGCGCTCGGCGCGCTCGACGCGATCCGCGCGCACGGCCTGCGCGTCCCGGACGACATCGCGCTCGCCGCCTTCGACGACATCCCGTGGTTCGTGCACACCGATCCGCCGATCACCGCCATCGCCCAGCCGACCGGCGATCTGGGCCGGGCCGCCGTGCAGGCCCTGGTCGACTTGATCGAGGGCAGGCGCCCCCGGTCCGTCACCCTGCCCGCCCGTCTCGTCGTACGCCGCTCCTGCGGCGAGTCCCCCACCGACCAGAGGAGCACCACGTGAGCAGCGAGGAGCACCACGTGAGCAACCCGGACGAGTTGCTGCGGATCGAAGGCATACGCAAGACCTTCCCCGGCGTCGTCGCGCTCGACTCCGTCGACTTCGACCTGCGCCGCGGCGAGGTGCATGTCCTGCTCGGCGAGAACGGCGCGGGCAAGAGCACGCTCATCAAGATGCTCTCCGGCGCCTACCGCCCCGACAGCGGCCGCATCCTCGTGGACGGCAAGGAAGTCCGCATCCACGGGGCGCAGGACGCCGAACGGCTCGGCATCGCCACGATCTACCAGGAGTTCAACCTCGTACCCGACCTCACCGTCGCCGAGAACATCTTCCTCGGCCGGCAGCCGCGCCGCTTCGGGATGATCGACCGGAAGGCGATGGAGGAGGCCGCCGAGAAGCTCCTCAAGCGCGTCGGCGTCCAGGTGTCGCCGCGCGCCAAGGTGCGCGAACTGGGCATCGCCCGGCTCCAGATGGTGGAGATCGCCAAGGCGCTCAGCCTGGAGGCCCGCGTCCTGATCATGGACGAGCCGACGGCGGTCCTGACGAGCGAGGAGGTCGACAAACTCTTCGCGATCGTGCGGCAGTTGCGCGCGGACGGCGTCGGCGTCGTCTTCATCACCCATCACCTGGAGGAGATCGCCGCGCTCGGCGACCGCGTGACCGTCCTGCGCGACGGCCGCAGCGTCGACCAGGTGCCCGCGTCGACCGCCGAGGACGAGCTCGTGCGCCTGATGGTGGGCCGGAGCATCGAGCAGCAGTACCCGCGCGAACGCCCGGACACCGGGGGCGCGTTGCTCACCGTGAAGGGCCTCACCCGCGACGGCGTCTTCCATGACGTCAGCTTCGAGGTGCGGGCCGGTGAGGTCGTCGGCCTCGCGGGACTCGTCGGCGCGGGACGGACCGAGGTGGCGCGCGCCGTCTTCGGGGCTGATCCGTACGACGCGGGCTCCGTCGACGTACGCGGCGACCGGCTGCCCCGGCACGACGTGATCGCCGCGATGGGCGCGGGCATCGGCCTCGTACCGGAGGACCGCAAGGGCCAGGGGCTGCTGCTCGACGCCTCCGTGCAGGAGAACCTCGGCCTGGTGACGCTGCGTTCGGCGACGCGCTCCGGGCTCGTGGACCTCAAGGGGCAGCGTGTGGCGGCCGCCCGGATCGCCGAGCAGCTCGGCGTGCGGATGGCCGGGCTCGGCCAGCACGTGCGCACGCTGTCCGGCGGCAACCAGCAGAAGGTCGTCATCGGCAAGTGGCTGCTCGCCGACACCAAGGTGCTGATCCTCGACGAGCCGACGCGCGGCATCGACGTGGGCGCGAAGGTCGAGATCTACCAGCTCATCAACGAACTGACGGCCTCCGGGCACGCGGTCCTGATGATCTCCAGCGATCTGCCCGAGGTCCTCGGCATGAGCGACCGCGTGCTCGTCATGGCGCAGGGCCGCATCGCGGGCGAACTCGCGGCGGACGACGCGACGCAGGACGCGGTGATGGCACTCGCCGTCAGCAGCACGGCAGTTCAGACAGACGAAGCAACCGAAGGGAAGGCCTCCCGTGGCCACTGAAACGCTGAAGAGCAACGCGGGTGGCGCCACCGGTCTGCGCCGCGTACTGCTCGACAACGGCGCGCTGAGCGCCCTGGTCGTCCTCCTTGTGGCGATGTCGCTGCTGTCCGGCGACTTCCTCACCACCCAGAACCTGCTCAATGTGGGCGTGCAGGCCGCCGTCACCGCGATCCTCGCGTTCGGCGTCACCTTCGTCATCGTCTCGGCGGGCATCGACCTGTCGGTCGGTTCGGTGGCCGCGCTTTCGGCCACCGTCCTTGCCTGGACGGCGACTTCGCAGGGAATGCCGGTCTGGCTTGCGATCATCTTCGCCGTCGGCACCGGCATAGCGTGCGGATTCGTCAACGGACTGCTCGTCTCGTACGGCAAACTCCCGCCGTTCATCGCGACGTTGGCGATGCTCTCGGTGGCCCGCGGCCTCTCCCTGGTCATCTCGCAGGGCAGCCCGATCCCGTTCCCGGACTCGGTCTCCAACCTCGGTGACACCATCGGCGGCTGGCTGCCGGTCCCGGTCATCGTGATGGTCGCGATGGGTCTGATCACGGCCGTCATCCTGGCCCGTACGTACATCGGCCGCTCCATGTACGCGATCGGCGGCAACGAAGAGGCGGCCCGCCTCTCCGGCCTGCGCGTCAAGCGGCAGAAGCTGGTCATCTACGGCCTGTCCGGTCTCTTCGCCGCCGTCGCGGGCATCGTCCTGGCGTCCCGTCTGGTCTCCGCGCAGCCGCAGGCCGCGCAGGGTTACGAGCTGGATGCCATCGCCGCGGTCGTCATCGGCGGCGCGAGCCTTGCGGGCGGTGTCGGCAAGGCGTCCGGCACCCTGATCGGCGCGCTGATCCTGGCGGTCCTGCGCAACGGCCTCAACCTCCTCTCGGTGTCCGCCTTCTGGCAGCAGGTCGTGATCGGCGTCGTCATCGCGCTCGCCGTTCTGCTCGACACCCTGCGCCGCAAAGCCGGGGCGACTCCCGGAGCCTCGACGGGCGCCGCGGCAGGGGGCGGCAAGAAGGGGCCCCAGGTCCTGAAGCTCGGGATCGCCGCCGCGCTGGTCGCGGCCGTGGTCGGCGCCGTCTCCTTCTTCAACAACGGTTCCTCCGGTACGACGACGAAGATCGGCATGTCGCTCTCCACCCTCAACAACCCCTTCTTCGTCCAGATGAAGGAGGGCGCGCAGGCGGAGGCCGAGAAGGCCGGCATCGACCTCACGGTCACGGACGCGCAGAACGACGCCTCGCAGCAGACCAACCAGCTGCAGAACTTCACCGGCGAAGGCATGAAGTCGATCATCGTCAACCCGGTCGACTCGGACGCGGTGGGCCCGGCGGTGCGCGGCGCCAACAAGGCCGACATCCCGGTGATCGCCGCCGACCGCGGGGTGAACAAGGCGAAGGCGGCGACGCTCGTCGCCTCCGACAACGTCGCGGGCGGCAAGCTGGCCGCGAAGACCCTCGCGGAGAAGCTGGGCGGCAAGGGCAAGATCGTCACGCTGCAGGGTGTCGCGGGCACGTCGGCGAGCCGCGAGCGCGGCAAGGGCTTCACCGAGGGCATCAAGGAGTACCCCGGCATCAAGGTCGTCGCCTCCCAGCCCGCGGACTTCGACCGCACCAAGGGCCTGGACGTCATGACGAACCTGATCCAGTCCAACCCCGGCATCAACGGCGTCTTCGCCGAGAACGACGAGATGGCCCTCGGCGCCGCCAAGGCGCTCGGCAACAAGGCGGGCAAGTCGGTCTCGGTGGTCGGCTTCGACGGAACTCCCGACGGACTCAAGGCAGTCGAGGCGGGCACGCTGTACGCGTCCGTGGCGCAGCAGCCGAAGGAGCTGGGCAGGATCGCCGTGCAGAACGCGGTGAAGGCGGTGCGCGGCAAGGATGTCGACGCGATGGTGAAGGTCCCGGTGAAGGTGGTCACGAAGAAGAACGTGGCCGACTTCTCCTGACCCCACCCCGGTCACGTGCCCGCCACCATCGCCGTCACCCCGTACGAGCAGGAGCTGGATCCACAGATGCACGATCACCACGACCACGACGACGCCACGTACGACCTCCTGGTCGTCGGGTCGGCCAACGCCGACCTGGTGATCGGCGTCGAGCGCCGCCCCGCCCCCGGCGAGACGGTCCTCGGCTCCGACCTCGCCACGCATCCCGGTGGCAAGGGCGCCAACCAGTCGGTCGCGGCGGCCCGCCTGGGTGCCCGCACCGCCCTGCTCGCGCGGGTCGACGACGACGCGCACGGCAGGCTCCTGCTCGACTCGCAGCGGGCGGCGGGCGCGGACACGGTCGGCGTCCTGGTCGGCGGGGCGCCCACGGGCGTCGCGCTGATCACCGTCGACCCGTCGGGCGACAACAGCATCGTGGTCTCGCCGGGCGCCAACGCCCGGCTGACCCCTGAGGACATCCGTGCGGCGGGCAGCCTGCTCGCCGCGTCGCGGGTGGTCTCGACCCAGCTGGAGATCCCGGTCGAGACGGTCACGGAGCTCGTCCGCACCCTGCCGGCGGCCACCCGCTTCGTCCTGAACCCGTCACCTCCGGCTCCCCTGCCGCCCGAAGTCCTCGCCGCCTGCGACCCGTTGGTGGTGAACGAGCACGAGGCGCGTTACATCCTGGGGGACGACGTGTCCGCCGCGGACTCCCCCGCGGACTGGGCGCGCGCGTTGCTGGCCCTCGGCCCCCGCTCCGTGGTGATCACCCTGGGTGCGGAGGGAGCGCTGACGGCGGACGGCGGCGGCTCTCCCGTCACCGTCCCAAGCCCGAAGGTGGACGCGGTGGACACGACCGGCGCGGGCGACGCGTTCACGGCGGCCCTGGCCTGGCGCATCGGCCTGGGCGACGACCTCCCGACGGCGGCGGCGTACGCGGCGCGCGTGGGCGCGGCGTCGGTCACCCGGCAGGGCGCGCAGGAGTCGTACCCGACGGCGGACGAGGTCCCGGCACAGGAAGAGACTCCCTCCGCATGAAGAAGAGCGGCATCCTCAACCGCCATCTCTCCGCCGCCCTGGCCGAGTTGGGGCACGGCGACACGGTCCTGGTCTGCGACGCGGGCATGCCCATACCGCCGGGTCCCCGGGTCGTCGACCTGGCCTTCCGTGCGGGCGTCCCGTCCTTCGCCGAAGTACTTGACGGGCTGCTCGCCGAGCTCGTGACGGAGGGCGGAACAGCGACGACGGAGGTCCAGGAGGCGAACCCGGCGACGGCCGGGCTGCTGGCCTCCCGCGTCACGCCCCTCACCCTGATCCCGCACGAGGAGCTCAAGCGCCGCACGGCCGATGCCCGCCTGGTGGTACGCACCGGCGAGGCCACGCCGTACGCGAATGTGCTGCTGCGGTGCGGGGTGTTCTTCTAGCCCCGCACCGCGTCCCGCACGACCGTTCTCCTACGCCCGCACGCCCCCGCCCCCTCCCGCGAAGCTCAGCGTCCGGTACACCGTCACCCCGCCCGCCAGCTCCCCGCAAGCCTGCGCCGCCGCGCTGACGCGCTGTGTGTACGAGGGGTCGCGGGTGTCAAGCAGGATCCCCAGCGTCGTGCCGCTGTGCGCGACGGCGACGCCCAGGCCGCCGACCTCCCGGCAGATCTCCCGCATCGGCTCCAACGACCATTTGTGGCGCAGGAGTTGGTTCATCTGCGCGCTGCGGGTCGCGACCCTGCCGACCTCGGCCAGGTCGCGGCGCCGGACGGCGCACGCGAGGCGGTCGAGCAGGCGCGCGTACTCGTGGCGGTCGGCCAGGGTGAACGGCTTGGGGATGCGGTTGAAGTCCACCGTGTCGACCGAGCCGCCCTCGTCGATCCCCACCACGGCCATGACCGGAAGCGATCCGAGGACACCGCGCAGGCGCACGGTGCGGTGGTGGAAGGCGACGATCGCCGGGTAGAGCACCCCGTCCGTGGGCTCGATGTCCGCGAGGAGACGCTCGATCCGGGACGGCGGCATCTCGACCCGCAGCGCCTGACCGACCGCCCGCGCGGTCGCGACCAGGTCGGCGGACGAGCTCGCAAGTCCCTTGCCCTCGGGGATGACGCTGTTGACGTGGAGGGTTCCCCCGGTCGGCACACCTGTCCGCCGCGCCGCCAACTCGCTGATCGTACGGGCCAGTCGGAGCGCCTTGGTCTTCCCGGCGGGACGGACCACCACATCCCCGGAGCCTGACTCCTGCCGGAACGTGGCCATCGTCCAGCGCGCGACGGGCAACGTCACCAGGAAGTCCCCGTCCTCCTCGGGCAGCACGCCCTGAAGCAGTTCGCCGAAGGTCCCGAAGGCGGTGCCCACTCCGGTTCCGGCCGATCCCGCACCCGCTCCGGCGCCCGATCCCGCACTCGATCCAGCACCCGCCGGGCGGGGCCGCGGCCCGGCCTCCTGGGACAGCTTCACAGGTCTCCTCTCAACGTCCCGACGCCTCCAGACCCACAGGCTGCCACAGGACTATCCGTCTTGACAATCATTTTCATCTAGTGTGATGCTCTCGGCTCGGCGACCAAACACAGGGGGCAGAGGGCAGACATGCACGACCACATAGCCGAAGCGGTGAAGAAACCCGATCTCATATCCCTGGCACCGGACTTGGTCTGTCTCCGGTTCGAGACGATGAAGATCTATTCGGCGCTCGGAGCGGTCCGTCACCTTCTTGATTCAGGTGCCGTGAAACCCGGCGACACCCTCATCGACAGTTCCAGCGGTATCTACGCGCAGGCCCTTGCGCTCGCCTGTCACCGCTATGGAATGAAGTGCCACATCGTGGGTTCCACGACCGTGGACCGCACCCTGCGCATCCAATTGGACATTCTCGGCGCCACCCTGGAACAGGTGCGGCCGTCCAAGAATCTCCGGCTCGACCAGGAGCTGAGAGTGCGGCGCATCGCCGAGATACTCGAGGCGAATCCGTCGTACCACTGGATGCGGCAGTACCACGACAGCATCCATTACTACGGCTACCGCGACGTGGCCGAGACGGTCGACGCCGAGGTCCCCGGGGGGCCGATCGCCCTGGTGGGCGGGGTCGGCTCGGGGGCCTCGACCGGCGCCATCGCCGGATATCTGCGGGAGGCGGGGCGCGATGTGTCACTCGTCGGCGTACAGCCCTTCGGCAGCGTCACCTTCGGCTCGGAGCGCGTGGCCGACCCGGACATGATCATCGCCGGGATCGGCAGCGCCATCGAATTCGAGAATGTCCGGCACGACGCGTACGACCGCGTGCACTGGGTGAATTTCGACTGCGCGGTGTCCGGCGCGGTCTCCCTTCTGCGAACCAGTGGCATCTTCGCCGGTCTTTCCACCGGGGCCGCCTATCTGACCACCCTCTGGGAGCAGCGCCGCGACGATTCCCGTACGTACGTCTTCATCGCCGCGGACACGGGTCACCGCTATGTCGACAGCGCCTACGCGCACCACGCGAAAGCGCCGGACATCGACACCTTGAAGCCGCACGAAATCACCTCGCTCGACGAGCTGAGGCATCCCTGGTCGACCACTTCCTGGCCCGACCTTCCCTGACAGCGTCCACCACCACTCTGAGAGAACTCCACATGTCACACCCCGAGCCGCGCACGCCCCACAACGTCGCGGAGCTCATCGACGCCGTCCTGGCGGGCGACTACGGCCCCGACCCCAAGGACCTCTCCATCACCAGCGCGTTCTGGCTGTACAACACCACCCGCCTCGCGGGCAGCCAAGTGACGTACCACAACCACTACTTGCTGCTCCGGGTCGGCACGGCCTTCGGTGCCTGCTCCTTCGAGGCCGGTGAACTCGCCCCGGACTTCTGCGAGAACGCATCGGGCCACACCCTCGACAAGCTGCTGCGCGCCGAGTCCACGCCCGTCCGCATCGCCGCGCTCGACGCCTACCTCGCGCAGGTGAGCCCGCACCGCGACGCCGCCGAAGCCGAGCGCGTCATGCTGCCCACCGGCACCCCGGAGGTCCGGGCGAAGGCCCGCGACGCCGCCATCGCCGGACTGCTCGACATCGAGCCGGGCGCGAAGGTCGCGCTCATCGGCGTGGTCAACCCCCTCGTCGCGGCGATACGTGAGCGGGGCGGCGTCTGTCTGCCCTGCGATCTCAATCTCCGTACGACCCAGTGGGGCGACCGGATCACCGACGACATGACCGAGGTCCTGAAGGAAGCCGACGCCGTGGTCGCCACCGGCATGACGCTGAGCAACGGCACCTTCGACCTGATCCTCGCGCACTGCCGCGAACACGAGGTGCCCCTTGTGGTGTACGCGCAGAGCGGCAGCGCCGTGGCCCGCGCGTTCCTGCCCGCCGGGGTCACCGGCCTGTCCGCCGAGCCCTTCGCCTTCTCGCAGTTCAGCGCCGACGAGACGCCGCTCTACCGCTACAAGGAGGCGGCGTGAGCGTCGACTCCAAGGGTTCCGACGTGGCTTCCCCGGCCTCCGCCGGCGAAGAGGCGCTGCCGGGCGACCTGCGGATGGCCCGTGCGCTGTGGCCCGTCCTGGTCGCGTCCGCGGTCGGACTGCTGCCGTTCACGATCTTCAGCACCTATCTGGTGCCCATGGCCGAGGACGCCGAAAGCAGCGTCGCCACGCTGGGCGGCCTGCGCGGACTCGGCGGTCTCGCGGCCCTGCTGGTGGGCACCGCCCTCGCCCCGCTGATCGACCGGGTGCGCAAGGAGTGGGCCGCCGCGGGCGGTCTCGCCGCGCTCGGCGTCTCCGCCGCCCTCGGCGCGAGCGGGGACTTCATCCTGCTCGCCGTGTTCTGCCTCCTTGTCGGCGCCAGTACGTCGGTGCTGAACCCGGCGCTGACCGCGGCGGCGGCCGACCGCTTCGGTTCCGGGAAGGCCGCGGGGCGCGCGGCGACGCTCGTCACCGCCACCCAGTCGATGACGGCGATGCTGGCGGCTCCGGTCATCGCGCTGCCCGCGCTGTTCTGGGGCTGGCAGGGCGACCTGTTCGCCGTGACCGGGGTGTCGCTGCTCCTCGCCGCGATCTTCTTCGTACGCGGCAAGGACGCGCCGGTCGAGAAGCGGGACGATTCTCAACGCCTGGGCTACGTCGCCTCGTTCAAGGCGCTCGGGGCGATCCCCGGTGTCGTGCCGCTGCTGCTCATCGCCCTGCTCCGCACCGCCGTGTTCATGGGCTACCTCTCCTATCTGGCGGCCTACTACGACGAGCGGTTCGAACTCGACCCCGGGCTCTTCGCGTTCGTGTGGACGCTCAGCGGCGCGTCGTTCTTCGTGAGCAATCTCCTCACGGGGCGGATCACGAACTCCGAGGAGCCGCGGATCGGCACCGAGCGGTTGCTGGCCTTCGGTCTGGTAGCCGCGCTCGTCTCGGTCGTGGGCTTCTACTTCACGCACTGGCTGCCGCTCGCGCTCGCGATGACGTCCCTGCACGCGGCGAGCCACGCCGTCGTGGCCGCGTGCGTGGTCAGCCTGCTCGTCCGGCGCTGCGGGACCCAGCGGGGCGCGGCCCTGAGCGTGAACGCCGCGGGGATGAGCCTCGGGGTCTTCGTGGGCGCCGGGCTCGGCGGGCTCGGGCTCGGGCTCGCCGGATATCCGGGGATCGCCGTGGCCTTCGGGGCGCTGGTGGTCGTGGCGCTCGTGGCAGCGGTCCTCGTGCTGAGGGCCGGGCCGGTGGAAGAGGCGGAGTCCGCGGCCTGAGCGTCGCGCCGGGAGGGCGGTGAGGGAACCGCGGGCCGGTGAGGGCTGGTCGCGCCCACGCGGCGGAGCCGCACATGTCACAGCCCCGTGCCGCTTTCAGGGCGCGATACCGCGCTGACCTGACCTCGCCGAGTCCGCCCAGCGCCTCGCCGGGCCCAACACGCCCGCCCCCACCCCGACTTGAAAGGACCGACCGCCATGCCTCCACCCGCGCCCTCCCCCACGGCAGCCATCGCCACGGCGCCCGACGCACTCCCGCCGGACCCGCCGGCCAAGGGCGTACGGAGCCGACTCGCCTCCCGGGCGGGCCTTGCGGCCACCTGCGCCGCGCTCCTCCTCGTCCTCCTCGTCTCCGTCGTCGTGGCCATCGGCCTGGGCTCCGCCGTCGTCACGCCGGGCGACACGGCCCGGCTGCTGTGGGCGGCGCTGAGCGGCGGGAGCATCGACGCCGACGAGGTGACGACGTATCAGATCATCTGGCAGATCCGCACACCGCGCGTGCTCCTCGCGGCACTTGTGGGCGCGGGACTCAGCGCGGTCGGCGTCGCCATCCAGGCGCTGGTGCGCAACGCGCTCGCCGATCCCTTCGTCCTTGGCGTCTCGTCCGGGGCGTCGGTCGGCGCGGTCGGCGTGACGGTCACGGGCGGGCTCGCGGCGCTCGGCATCTACGCGGTGTCGGCGGGGGCGTTCATCGGCGCGCTCGTCGCCTCCGTTCTCGTGTACGCCGCCTCCGCGAGCCGCGGTGGCGGGCTCTCGCCGCTGCGGCTCGTCCTGACGGGGGTGGCCATGGCGCTCGGCTTCCAGGCCGTGATGAGCGTGATCATCTACTTCGCCCCGGACAGCGAGGCGACCAGCATGGTCCTGTACTGGACGATGGGCAGCTTCGGCGCCGCGAGCTGGGGCGCGCTGCCCGTCGTGGCCGCCTGCGTGCTGCTCGGTCTCGCCGTGCTGTACCGGTACAGCAGGGCGCTCGACGTCCTTGCGCTCGGCGACGAGACCGCGACGAGCCTGGGCATCAGCCCCGACCGGCACCGCAAGGGTCTGCTCCTGCTCGCCTCCCTCATCACCGGGGTGATGGTCGCCGTGAGCGGCGCGATCAGCTTCGTCGGCCTGGTGATGCCCCATCTCGTACGCATGGTGGTCGGCGCCACGCATGCGCGGGTGCTCGCCGTGGCGCCGCTGGTCGGAGCGGTGTTCATGGTCTGGGTCGACCTGGTGTCGCGGACCCTTGTGGCGCCGCGCGAGCTGCCGCTCGGGGTCATCACGGCGCTGGTCGGGGTGCCGGTGTTCATCGCGCTGATGCGGCGCAAGGGCTATATGTTCGGGGGCCGTTGAGATGGAACTCGTACTCGACGGCCTGTCCGTGACGATCGACGGCAAGGTCCTGGTCCGGGATCTGTCCCTTGAGGTGGGCAGCGGCCAGATCGTCGGCCTGGTCGGCCCGAACGGCAGCGGCAAGTCCACCGCACTCAAGTGCGTCTACCGCGCGCTGCGCCCGAGCTCCGGCGTGGTCCGGGTGGGCGAGGACGACCTCTCCCGTCTGACGCCGCGCCGCAGTGCGCAGGTCGTCGCCGCGATGGCCCAGGACGGCGCGGTGGACCTCGACTTCACGGTGGAGGAGGTCATCGCACTGGGCCGCGCGCCCCATCTGCGCGGCAATCAGGCGCTCGGCGCACGCGAACAGGACCTGTGCGCGCGCACGATGGCCCGTCTCGACCTCACCCGCCTCGCCGACCGCGGCGTACTCACCCTGTCCGGCGGTGAGCGCCAACGCGTCCTGCTGGCGCGGGCGTTGGTCCAGGAGCCACGGATCCTGGTCCTCGACGAGCCGACCAACCACCTCGACGTACGCCACCAGATCGAGCTCCTCTCGCTCCTGAAGGGCTCGGGCCTCACCGTCCTCGTGGTGCTGCACGACCTCAACCTCGCCGCGGCCGCGTGCGACCGCATCGGGGTGCTGTCCCAGGGCGAGTTGGTGGCTGCCGGAACCCCGGAAGAGGTGCTCACCACGGGCCTCGTCGACGAGGTGTTCGGCGTCAAGGCCAGCGTGATCAGCCACCCCCTGACCGGCGACCCCCAGCTTCTCTACGCACTGAGCCCCTCGTCTCCCCTCTGACACCCGAAAGGCACCACCAAGCCATGCCCAGAACACGTACTTACACCGCCGTCGGATCCGCGCTCGCGGCAGCCGTGCTGCTCGGCGGCTGCGGCGCGGAGGTCGACTCGGACCCCAAGGCCGCGGGCGCGCCCGAGAAGGCCACCGTCGAGCGCTGCGGCGAGCCGGTCACGTACAAGACCCCGCAGCGCGCGGTGGCGTACGAGGGAGGCAGCGCGGACAAGATGTTCAGCCTCGGCCTGACCGAGCACGTCCACGGCTATGTGATGCCCCCGGCCAACCCGCCGGTGAGCGAGTCCCCTTGGGCCTCGGAGTACGCCAAGGTGAAGATGCTCAGCGACGACCTGCTCAACAAGGAGCTCGTCGTGGAGGCCAAGTCCGACTTCGTCGTCGCGGGCTGGAACTCGGGCTTCAGCGACCAGCGGGGCATCACCCCACAGATCCTGGACAAGCTCGGCATCCAGAGCTTCATGCACACGGAGAGCTGCTTCAACTACCCCAAGTACCCGCAGAAGGTCACCCCGTTCAAGGCCCTGTACTCGGACCTGGACCGCCTGGGCAAGATCTTCCACGTGGAGAAGAAGGCGGACGAGGTCGTGGGCGGCCTCAAGAAGCGTGTGGCCGCCGTCGAGTCCAAGGCCCCCAAGGGCGACCGGGTCCCCGTCTTCCTCTACGACTCCGGCACGGACCAGCCCTTCACGGCGGGCAGCCAGGTCCCGCCCAACGACATCATCAAGTCCGCAGGCGGCAAGAACATCTTCGACGGCCTCGACGAGCGGTGGACCCAGGTGAACTGGGAGGCCGTCGCCAAGGCCGAGCCCGAGGTCGTCATCATCTTCGACTACGGCGACATGCCCGCCAAGAAGAAGATCGACTTCCTGAAGAAGTCCCCGCACACCAAGGAACTGCCCGCCGTGAAGAAGAACAACTTCTTCGTCCTCGACTACAACGAGGGCATCAGCGGCCCGCGCAACATCGACGGCCTGGAGAAGTTCGGGAAGTACGTGCGGTCACTGAAGCGGTAATTCCCCGGGCCCCGGCCGCGCCCCGGTCGCGTCCCGGCCACGTCCCGCCCACGTCCCGGCCGCCTCACTGAGCCTCGTCCAGAGCTCCCGTGAGGCGGCCGAGGAGCCCCTGGAGGGTGAGGATCTCCTCGACGGTCATCCCGGTCGAGGAGAGGATCCGGCGCGGCACGGGCAGGGCCCGCTCGCGCAGCTCGCTTCCGGCATCGGTCAGCTGAACGGTCACGGAGCGCTCATCGGCGGCGCTGCGCTCACGCCGCACGAGCCCTGCGGTCTCGAGCCGCTTGAGGAGCGGCGAGAGCGTGCCGGAGTCGAGGCGCAGCCGCTCGCCGATCGCCTTGACCGGCTGCGGGCCGTCTTCCCAGAGCACCAGCATCGCCAGGTACTGGGGGTAGGTGAGCCCGAGGTCCTTGAGGGCATCGCGGTAGACGCCGCCGAAGGCGCGCGAGGCGGCGTGCAGCGAGAAGCAGACCTGGTGGTCGAGGCGGAGGAGCTCGGCGTCGGGCACGTCGGGCATCTCGCGTCCGGTGGGTGCGGCGGTCGGCGGTGACGTCATGGGTCCAGGGTACCTGGCACACGCCACTAAGTTGTGCACAACTAAATCGTGTGCAACCATAACGGCAGAGCGAACGAGTGAACGAGCGAACGAACCCCGTTCTTCTCGTTCTTCTCGTTCTTCGAGACCGAGGGAAGAGGACACCCCCATGAACGCGCTGTACACCGCCGTCGCCACCGCCAACGGCCGCGAGGGCCGCGCCGTCAGCTCCGACGGCCAGATCGACCTCGCGCTCGCCATGCCGCCGGCCCTGGGCGGGAACGGCCTGGGCACCAACCCCGAGCAGCTCTTCGCCGCCGGGTACGCGGCCTGCTTCGCCAGCGCGATGGGGGCGGTCGCCCGCGAGATGAAGGTCGACACCAAGGACGTCTCGGTGACCGCCGAGGTCTCCATCGGCAAGGACGACGCGGGCTTCGGGCTCGCGGTCGTGATGCGCGTGGAGCTGCCGGACTCCCTGGCGGGCGAGACCGGGCAGCAGCTGGTCGAGGCGACGCACGCGTACTGCCCGTACTCCAAGGCCACGCGCGGCAACATCGAGGTCGAGCTCGTCATCGAGTAGTCGAGCGCGGCCCCGGGGAGGGACCGAACAAGAGAGGGCCTGACGGCGGGTACCGTAGAGGTACCGATCTCATGGGCCTCCTGGTGGGCTGCGTGAACCCCAGGAGGCCCAGCATGACGACGAACCGCGGACGCAAGGACGTGATCCGGAACCGGATGACGTCGACCGGCGAGTCGTACAACGTCGCCGCCCGCAATCTCAAGGCGATGAAGGACATGGGCGCCACCCGCGAGGCCGTCGTCACGCAGCGCTGGCAGCCCGCGGAGACTCTGGACGTGCCGTGCCCCTGCGGCGGCACCTGCGAGCCGGGCGAGAAGTGCGACCACTGCCACGCCCGCCACCGCCACGTGGCCCGCTACCCCGGCAGCCGCACCGAGGTCGAGACCTGGGTCGACTGCTACGAGTGCATGGGCTGCTCGTCCACGTACACCATCACCGTCGTCCTGCCCGGCCGCCCGTGGGGCATCGCCGAGACGGTGATCCAGGGGGCCTCCACCGAGCCGGTGATCCGCGCCCGCGTCTTCCCGGGCGTAAAGCACCCGCTACTGCGCCCCGAAACCCCCGAAGAGGACTGAGCCCCCGGCCGCGCTGGATCGACCGGCCATATATCGCACGCCCCGCACCCGCCACGCGCCCTACGATCGCGCTCCACGACCAGGGAGAGCCGGGGGCGGACATGTATGAGGGCATCAGAGGCGGAGAAACTGTCGCCGTACGGCTCGCGGAGGGCGCGGACCTGCGGAGCGCGCTGGTCGTCGCGGACGTCGACGGCTGGCTCGCGCTCGACGCGGGGGTACGGGAAGTGGCCTGGTACCGGTCGGAGCCGCTGCCCGCGTGGGAGAACTCCGCCCCGCTGCCCGCCGACCTGACGGGACTCGACGACTCCCGGCTCGCGCTCGCCCTCTGCCACCGCGACGGACGTGTCCGCGAGGCGGCGATACGTCACTCGGCCAACCGGCCCGAACTGCTGCCGCTGGTCGTCGTCCGCTGCGCCGACTGGGTCGAACCCGTACGCGATCGCGCCCGCGAACTGCTGCGCGCGGCACTGCACTCCGACCCCGACGACGCCGTCGATCTCGCACCGCTGATCCTGCGCGTCGGCCGTCGCGAGAGGGGTGCCTTCGGCGTCGATCTGCTCGGTGCGGTCCTGCTCCGTGCCCCTCTCGGGCGGCTCACCGCCCTCCTCGCCGAACCCGACCGCGCCGTACGCCGGTTCGCCTGCCGACTGGCGGTCGAGCACGGGCTCCTGGGCCCCGCCGAGCTGGCCCGCACCGCCGCCCGGGACGAGGACACGGTGGTCCAGGACCTGTGCGCCACGGCGGCGCTCACGTCCTTGGGGGACGCGGGGGACGCGGGGGATGCGGGGGATGCGGGGGATGCGGGGGACGCGGAAGCCCTTGACGACGTGCTGACACCGCTGCTGACCGCACGCGCCCCACGCGTCAGGTCCGCCGGTGTCACCGGGCTGCGCCGGGCGGGGCAGCCGGAGCGGGCCGAGCCGTTCCTCGGTGACCGGTCCGCGCTGGTGCGGGCCTGTGCCCGGTACGTCGTACGGCAGCATGGCGGCGATCCGACGGGCTGGTACCGGGAGCGGTGCGCGGCGCCGGACGATCCTGCGCTCGCGCCGGGCGCGGTCATCGGCCTGG
>NZ_BAAAUG010000063.1:12905-39579 GCF_039533825.1 Streptomyces rectiviolaceus | reverse complement strand
GGGCGCGGTCATCGGCCTGGCCGAGTGCGGGGACCGCGCGGACGGCGCGCGGTTGTGGCGGTTGCTCGCGCATCCGGCGCCCGGAGTGCGGGCGCAGGCGGTGGCCGGGCTCCGGGCCCTGGACCTCGCCGACGCGTCACGGCTGTGGCACCTGCTCGACGACCCGTCCCCCGGTGTCGTACGCGAGACGACCCTCGCCCTGCTGCCCTCGGCCCGGCAGCTGCCTGCCGACCGGCTCATGGAACGCACCGGGCCCCAGTGGCCCCGGCACACGCGCGTGGCCGCGTTCCGGCTGCTCTCCACGCACGGCGGGGTCGTGAGCCTGCGGGCGGCGGCCAGGCTCCTGGAGGACCCGGACGTGAAGCTGCGCACCTGGGCCGGGCAGTGCGTGCAGGGCCGGCACGCCTCGCCGGACGTGCGTCCCGGGGACCCGGAGGTGGCCACCCTGCTCGACCGGTGCCGCCATCTCTTCAGCGATTACGTGCTGCGAAGGCGCAAGCGGGCGGCCGGACTTGACGGCTGAAGCCACCGGACACCGGGCCGTGTCCGATAAACGAACCCACCTCCCCGGCTTTTGACCGGTTTCCTCTCTTGACGGTGGGTCGTCCCACCTTCAATATCAGGCAACGCGCTTGGCACCTCTCCACCTCACTCCAGCTCAGCGCAGCTCCAGCGCCCTGCGGCATCCGCGTCGCAGGGCGTCAGTACGTTCCGTCCCCTTCGCTGTTCGGAATACGGAGCCCCACATGAGACTCTCCAGACCCGCCCTGCCCCGCGCCCTGAGACGGGCCACCGCAGGCGTCGCCACCCTCGCCGCCGCCGGGCTGCTCGCCGCCACGGCGCCCGCGGCCCTGGCAGCCCCCTCCCCGACGCTCGCGGCCCCCGACATCCCGCTCGCCAACGTCAAGGCGCACCTCTCCCAGTTCCAGTCCATCGCCACGGCCAACGGCGGCAACCGCGCCCACGGACGCCCCGGCTACAAAGCCTCGATCGACTACGCGAAGGCCAAGCTGGACGCGGCCGGATTCACCACCACCGTGCAGCAGTTCACCTCCAGCGGCGCCACCGGCTACAACCTCATCGCGGACTGGCCGGGCGGCGACCCGAACAAGGTCCTGATGGCGGGTGCCCACCTCGACAGCGTCTCCTCGGGGCCCGGCATCAACGACAACGGCTCGGGCTCCGCAGGTGTCCTGGAGACCGCGCTCGCCGTGTCACGAGCACAGCTGGAGCCGACGAAGCATCTGCGGTTCGCCTGGTGGGGCGCGGAGGAGCTGGGTCTGATCGGCTCGAAGTACTACGTCAACAACCTCCCGTCCACCGAGCGTTCGAAGGTCTCGGGCTATCTCAACTTCGACATGATCGGCTCCCCGAACCCGGGCTACTTCGTCTACGACGACGACCCGGTCATCGAGAAGACCTTCAAGGACTACTACGCGGGCCTGAACGTCCCCACGGAGATAGAGACCGAGGGCGACGGCCGCTCCGACCACGCCAGCTTCAAGAACGTGGGGATACCGGTCGGCGGCCTCTTCACCGGCGCCAGCCGTACGAAGTCCAGCGCCCAGGCCCAGAAGTGGGGCGGCACGGCGGGCCAGGCCTTCGACCGCTGCTACCACTCGTCGTGCGACACCACGGCGAACATCAACGACACCGCCCTGGACCGCAACAGCGACGCCATCGCCCACGCCGTCTGGACCCTCGGCACGGAGACCCCCGTCCCGCCCGGCGACACGTACGAGAACACCGCGGACGTCGCCATCCCGGACAACGGCGCGGCCGTGACCTCGACGGTGAACGTGACCGGCCGCACGGGCAACGCCCCGGCCACCCTCAAGGCCGACGTCGACATCCGCCACACCTGGCGCGGCGACGTGGTCGTCGACCTGCTGGCCCCCGACGGCACGGCCTACCGCCTGAAGAACTCGAGCGGCAACGACTCGGCGGACAACATCATCGCGACGTACACGGTCAACGCGTCGAGCGAGGCGGCGAACGGCGCCTGGAAGCTGCGCGTACAGGACGTGGCGGCGCAGGACACCGGCTACATCAACAGCTGGAAGCTGACGTTCTAGACCTGGCCTCGTCCACCGAGGACTGAATCGGCGCGGTGGTCACGCGAAAAGCGCGTCCACCGCGCCTTTCAGGGCCTCGGCGACAGCCACCACGTCCGCGACGGAGCCGATGGCCATCATCAGGCTGCCCAGAGCCAGCTCCAGATACGGCCGTTGAGGTTCGCCACTCCGAAGCTGCTCGTCGATCCCCGCAAGGGCCATACGACCGCCGTCGATGCTGTGCACGTCGTCCGCATGCGCCTCCAACGCCGCCCTGAGCTCTGTGAGTCGAGCCTGGGCAGCCTTGAGTTTCGTCGCGGCTCCGGGGGTGTCCCCGAACACCACCTGCTGGTTCAGGTCACCCCCCGCTGCCCCCGTGGTGATCTGGTTGCCCGTTCCGCTCACCTCGGTGCGGTTGCTCACCGGCTTCTCTTGTCGTCCGCGCCGTAACACCATGATCACTCCTTCTTGGAGGGCTCAGCCGATGCCTGATCCGGCGCGCCCTGACTGCTGTCCTTGCCCGCCGCGGCCGTAATCACCTGGTTCTTGTCGCCGATCACAATCGTTTGATTGATGGCAGTCGACACTTGCTTGTCGAACTCTCCGAGGTCGGCCCCATGCTCGGCAAGGAAGACGCGTACCCTGGCGAACATCCACGTCTGGAGGATCGAGACGTGGCGCAGCACATCCTCCCACTCATGCATGTCTTCGACACTGCGCCGTGAGCAGTGCTCCCGCAGACTGACCGGCTTTCCGTCATCGTCGTCGAGCCCCACGAGGCCTGTCCCGCTCTGGGACTTGATCAACCGGAAGCTGCGCCTCACCACTTGATACGCCCCGTGAGCTAGGGCCGCTGCATCACCGACGGCGTGCAGGGGTACCAAAGACAGGTCGCCCGCCAGGGCCCACCCCCGGCGCGCTTCGACCGCCGTCTCTTTGAGGAGTGGCGTCATGACATGCGGCCGGGTGACGAAGTGCAGGGTCCGGCCTTCGAGTGCCGCGTGGGCAAAGACCGTGACCACGATCTGACCGTCCCAACTGACCACCTGCGCCGCAAGGTAGCGCCGTGACACCACACTGGAAGGTGCGCCGCGCGCGCCGCTGATCATCTCGTCCGCTTCCGGCCACTGATCGGCAGGGGTCGTCGGCAGTTCCTCCCACTGAGAGTCCGGTATACCGAGCATCTCGGACACATCGCAGTTTGGGAGGGAGTGCGTCTCGATGAGCACTCCGCGCAGGCTCTCCAGCTGGCGACGGACCTGGTCCATCAGTTCGTCCGCCTCGAACTCGCGTAACCCCTCGAGTTCATTGTGCTGTTGTGATCCGTCATCGTCCGCATCGTCTCCACCCGCCGCCTTGAGCTGGATGCGCGACGACCCCTTCGGCCACGCCAAGCGCCCGGCGCCAACGAACCGGTCGCCTTTCCCGTCTCTCTCGTAAGCAATGGCCTGCCAGGTCTCGGTCACTTTGACTGCCGCGACCCTCTTGGCGGCAAACGGTGCGGCGCTCGGCGCTTCGCCGATCCGGTGAGGGCCTCGCCGCACCGCGATGACATAGCACCAAGCCACCGACCGGTCCACGACGTAGACAGCAGTAACAGCCAGAGCCAACAGCGAGGCAGCCCGCAAACTTTGCCTCAGCCCTGTGCGCAGCAACGGCGCGTAGTTCCCGGCCAGTTGGTAGGCAGCGAGCACAACGAGCCCAAGCAGCACGAAGGAGACGAGCGAAGTGGTCCCCCACCGCAGAATGCGGCTCACTTTGCCGCCCCTGAGCCACATGTGCAGCAGCGCCCCCGCAACGATGCCGACCGCGCCCAGCGGGTATCGAACACCGGTCACAATCACCACCGTGATCAGGGATACGGTCCGTAGGCGCCACTGCCTCCGCGCCGCGACACAATGGGCGAGCACCGGCGCGAGGGAGAAGCCATACGAGGGGACCGGCCGCTTCGCCACGAAGAGCACCTCGCGCAGGGCCCACCTCGCCAGCTGTTCGCCTGCGGACGGGCTGAGCTGTGGCAGGGCCCGTCTCCTCCTGCCGAGCGCGATGTCTCGCGGACGCCCCAAAAGGACCTGTAGCTGCTTCACCCGGTTCGGACGGTCATGGACCGAGGCCGCCATCTGACGAGTGACCCCGGTATCGGGTATGGGGTCACGCTTGGCGTAGTCGGCCCGCCACGAAGACGGCCGCTCGAACGGCACCCCCGGCTCCGGCTCGACCTCTTCGGTCGAGCGGCTCTTGAGCCACCGTCCCGTCGCCCCGTCTTTCCATGACGCCAGTACCACGCGCTCTCCCCCGCAGACGCAGGTTGGCCATCCTCTCCGCCCGGAGCCAAGCTCGCTACTGGACTCCGTGGGATTGGCCGGTTCGCGCCACACCCCGGGTCAGGTCACGCGCCACTGCGCTATCAGCCCTCGTCCGCCGCCAGCGTCAACGAGATCGAGTTGATGCAGTACCGCTGGTCCGTCGGCGTCGCATACCCCTCGCCCTCGAAGACGTGACCGAGGTGCGACCCGCACCGCGCGCACCGCACCTCCGTGCGCACCATGCCGTGCGAGGAGTCCTGGAGCAGTTCGACCGCGTCCGTGTCCTTCGGGTCGAAGAAGCTCGGCCAGCCGCAGTGCGACTCGAACTTCTCCTGCGAGGTGAACAGCTCCGCTCCGCACGCGCGGCAGGAGTAGACGCCCTTGGTCTTGGTGTCCGTGTACTCGCCCACGAACGCGGGCTCCGTGCCGGCCTGGCGAAGCACCGCGTACTCCGAGGGGCTCAGCTCCGCGCGCCACTGCTCGTCCGGCTTCTCGACGTCGTACGACATGAGACTGAACCCCTTACTACTTCGACTTGCTGCTTCGACTTGCTGCTTCGACTCGCTACTTCGACAGTTCGGCCAGGATCTGCGGGCCGAGGTCCGTGACGTCGCCCGCTCCCATGGTGAGAACGAGATCACCGGGTCGCGTCATTCCCGCGATGGCCGCCACGGCCTCGGTCTTGTCGTGCGCGGCCCGTACGTCCGCGCCCGCCTCGACCGCCGCGTCGATGATCAGGGCGCTGGTGATGCCGGGGATCGGGTCCTCGCGGGCGGGGTAGATGTCGAGGACCACGGAGGCGTCCGCGAGGGCCAGGGACTGGCCCATCTCCTTGCCCAGCTCCTGCGTGCGGGAGAAGAGGTGCGGCTGGAAGAGGACCAGGAGACGTGAGTCGCCCGCGGAGGAGCGCATCGCCTCCAGGTCCGCGGTCATCTCCGTGGGGTGGTGCGCGTACGAGTCGATGACCTGGACGCCTGCCACCTCGCCCTTGAGCTGGAGGCGGCGCTTGACGCCGGTGTACGAGCCGATGGCCGACGCGAGGTTGTGCGCCGGGATGCCGAGCGCGATGCCCGCGGCCAGGGCGGCCACCGCGTTGTGTGCGTAGTGGCGGCCGGGGACCGAGACCGTGAAGGTCAGGAACTTGCCGTTGAGGATCACCGTGACCTCGCTGGTCAGGCCTCGCGGGGTGATCTTGTGGATGCGGAGGTCTGAGCCCTCGGACTCGCCGTACGTGACGACCTTCAGCTCGCCAAGGTCGCGGACGCGCTTCGTCAGCTCGGCCGCACCCGACTGGTCCGCCGCGATCACCAGGGTGCCGCCGGGGACGATCTTGCCCGCGAAGGTCTCGAAGGACTCGTAGATCTCGTCCATCGACGCGTAGTTGGCGTGGTGGTCGAGTTCCACGTTCAGGACGATGGCGACCTCGGGCACGTACTTGTGGAAGCTGCGGTCGCTCTCGTCCGCCTCGGCCACGAAGATGTCGCCGTCGCCGTGCAGCGCGTTCGAGCCCGGGGCGTCCAGGTCGCCGCCGATCGCGTACGAGGGGTTCAGGCCGAGGGTGGAGAGGGTGACCGCCAGCATCGACGTCGTCGTGGTCTTGCCGTGCGTGCCGGCCACCGCGATCGGACGCAGGCCCTCCATGAGGGAGGCCAGGGCGTCCGAGCGGTGGACTACCGGGATGCCAAGCTCGGTGGCGCGGGCCAGCTCGGGGTTGTCGGCGCGGATCGCGGAGGAGACGACCACGCAGGTCGCGTCGGAGGCGAGGTGCGCGGCGTCGTGACCGATGTGGACCGTGGCGCCCAGGGTCCGCAGGGCCTCGGCCGTGGCCGAATCCCGCGCGTCACTGCCCGCCACCTTGGCGCCGCGCTGGGCCAGGATCTTGGCGATGCCCGACATTCCGGCGCCGCCGATGCCGATGAAGTGCGGTCGGTCCATGGCGGTGGGCAGGCCGGGTGCCATACGTGTGTCTCCCCAAGAGTTACGGCAGATGAGCAGGGCCAGACTACCTGCGCCCCGAAGGGGCGCGGGGAACTGCGCACCCAGCCCCCACCGGGCCCGCGGATCAGGCACCGCGCCCAGCGGGACGCTAGTCCTCCGTGTGCGAGAACAGCTTCAGGACCGGTACGCCCACCTTGTGCCGGGCACGTGACGCCCAGTCCCGGTGGAAGAACTCTTCCACGTAGTGCGGGTCGGTCAGCACGATGACCTCGTCCGCGTCCGCCTCGTCGACCAGCTGCTTGAGCGCGTCGAGGGGGTGGTCCTCGATCAGCTGTCCGCTCGCCTCGCAGCCCGCCGCGCGCAGTGCCGTCAGCGAGACCGCGAGCGCCTTCTGCGCGGGGGCCGTGGCGTCCTGCCCCTCGGGGACGTCCCCTTCCTTCGCCGCTTCGTCGAGCTCCCCCAGAGCCACGTCGTCGATGGCCCGCAGCAGGCGGTCGGCCTGATCGCCGCGGGGCTGGAGCAGCACCCGGAAGGTGACCGTCTCGTCGCCGTGCAAGGTGGTGACGAACTCCACGTCAGCGGAGGTCAGGGCCTTCTCGATCATCAATACGCTTGTGAACACGACAGGCGCCCTTCTCATCCGTGGGCTGCCGAGAGTCTGTCTCGACAGGCCCCTGCGGAAACCATCCTGCCCCGTGGCCGCACGGGGTCTGCGACTTTTAGTGTGCCCAACGGAAGCGAAACGGAACGGCTGATTCCGCTGATTGTCAGGTTCGACGGTATCGGGTGAAGAGGAACCCGGCCTCCTCCAGTACGGAAGCCAGGGCGAATCGTTCCGGCACCTCCACCGCGGACCCCCAGGCGATCCGCTGCGCGTCCCCCGCGGTGAGCATCGGGGACACCGTCAGGCAGAGCTCGTCCAGGGCTCCCGCCGCCACGAACTGGCCGAGCAGCCGGGGCCCGCCCTCCGTGAGCAGCCGGGTCAGGCCGCGCTCGGCCAGGGCGGGCGCGACCCGCTCCGGCTCGACCACCGCGCCCTCCCCCGCGACCACCACCACGGCGCCCGCCTTCTCGGCCGCGGCAACCCGGTCGGCGGGCGCCGCCGCCCCGGTCACCACGAGCGTGGGCACCAGGGGCGCGGTGAAAAGCGGAAGGGCGAAATCCAGGTCGAGGCTCGCGCTGACGACGGCGATCGCGGGCGCCACCGTCTGTCCCGCAGCGGCCCTGCGCTCGGCGAAGGCCTCACGCGCGCGTGCCGGGCGGTAACCCTCCTTGCGGACCGTTTCGGCACCCACGACCACGACGTCGGCGATTCCCCGCAGCGTGCCGAAGATCCGCATGTCCGTGGCGTTCGAGATGGGCTGCGACCGGCCGTCGTGCTGGGCCGCCCCGTCGAGCGTGGACACCATGTTGGCGCGCAGCCAGGCGGTGTCGCCCGAGGGGTAGGCGTACGCGTCGGCCAGCTCCCCCAGCCCCCACTCTCGTACTGATGTTTCGGCTGTCTGGTCGGTCACAGGGAACAGGCGTCGCATGTCCAGCAGTCTTGCACGGCGCTTAGAGTTAGGGACCGTGTCGTCCTCCACCGCAGCCTCCGGGCAGAGCCCCATAGCCGAAGCGGCTCCCCTGTCGCTGTGCGCCCGCGAGCCCCACGTCCCCGCCGACCGCCTGGTCGCCGAGATGGTGCCGCCCCCGCGCTTCGACTCCGTCCGCTTCGATACGTACATCCCGGACCCGAACCAGCCCAGCCAGACCGAGGCCGTGCGGGTCCTGAGCGGCTTCGCGGCCGGGCTCGGCGGGGCGCACGCGTCCGGCGCGGGCAAGCGCCGCTGGTTCCAGAAGAAGGCCGCCGCACCCACGGGCCCCCGGGGCGTCTACCTCGACGGCGGCTACGGCGTGGGCAAGACCCACCTTCTGGCCTCCCTCTGGCACGCGACGCCCGCCGCACCCGAGCAGAAGGCGTTCGGCACCTTCGTCGAGCTGACGAACCTGGTCGGGGCGCTCGGCTTCCAGCAGACCGTGCGCACCCTCAGCGGTCACCGGCTGCTCTGCATCGACGAGTTCGAGCTCGACGACCCGGGTGACACGGTGCTCGTCTCCTCGCTGCTCGCGCGGCTGGTCGAAGAGGGCGTGGCGCTCGCCGCGACCTCGAACACGCTGCCGGGCAAGCTCGGCGAGGGCCGGTTCGCCTCCGCCGACTTCCTGCGCGAGATCCAGGGCCTTGCCACCCATTTCCAGTCGCTGCGGATCGACGGCGAGGACTACCGCCACCGGGGTCTACCGGAAGCCCCCGCTCCGTACTCGGACGAGCAGGTCACCAAGGCCGCGTACGCGACGGACGGTGCCAGCCTCGACGACTTCCCGCATCTGCTCGACCACCTCGCGCGCGTCCACCCCAGCCGGTACGGCGCGCTCACCGACGGGCTCGAGGCCGTCTGCCTCACCGACGTCACGCCCGTCCCCGACCAGTCGACCGCGCTGCGCCTTGTGGTGCTCGCCGACCGTCTGTACGACCGCGAGGTCCCCGTGCTCGCATCGGGCGTCCCCTTCGACCAGCTGTTCAGCGAGGAAATGCTGAACGGCGGCTACCGGAAGAAGTACTTCCGGGCGATCTCACGGCTCACCGCACTCGCGCGGGACGCGAAGGGCCTCGTGAAGCCGTAGCGACTCACCGCTACGCGCGTGGTTCCCGCCCGCCTGGGCACGTGGTACACACATCCGGTCATGTTCCTGTCCGCCAGCAGGAGGTCGACCTTTTATGTCCACGACACGACGTCAGGTGCTAGCCCGTACCGGTGCGGTGGGTGCGGGAATCGCCTTCACCGGCGCGCTCACGGAGCTCTTCGCCGGGAGCGCGGCCGCGCAGGGCAAGGCCGGGTACGGGCCGCTGGTGCCCGACCCCGCCGGCCTTCTCGATCTGCCGAAAGGTTTCCGCTACAAGGTGCTCTCGCGGGAGGGCGGCGATCTGCCGTCCGGTGAGGGCAAGGTGCCGAGCAACTTCGACGGCATGGACGCGTTCCGCGGCAAGCGGGGCGGCGTCCATCTCGTACGCAACCACGAGAACCGCCACAACGGCAGAACACCCGTGCCCACGGTCGAGGGCCTCACCTACGACCCGATGGGCAAGGGCGGCTGTACGGCGCTCGCACTCGACCGCCACAACAACGTCCTGGACGAGCGCGTCGCCATCGCCGGGACCGCGGTCAACTGCGCGGGCGGGCCGACCCCTTGGGGCACCTGGCTCACCTGCGAGGAGACCGAGGACAAGGCCGGTACGAACGGCTACACCAAGGACCACGGCTTCATCTTCGAGGTCGACCCCGTCGACCCGCGCCGCACCGGAGCCGTGCCGCTCACCGCGATGGGCCGCTTCCAGCACGAGGCGATCGCCGTCGACCCCCGCAGGGGTGTCGTCTACGAGACCGAGGACGCCTTCCTCAAGCCCTTCGGCCTCTTCTACCGCTTCCTGCCCAAGAAGCCCGAGGGCGGCCTTGGTTCGCTCCGCGCGGGCGGCAAGCTGCAGGCCATGCGGGTGCCCGGCGTGCCCGACCTCTCCGCGATCCAGGAGACGGGGGCGTGCTTCGAGGGCGTCGAGTGGGTCGACGTACCTGACCCGCTGGCCGCCCAAACCCCCATCAGGAACCAGGACTTCGGGCCCAAGGGCATCACGCACGCACAGAAGCTGGAGGGCTGCTACTGGGGCGGGAAGTCCGTCTATTTCGTGTCGTCGTTCGCGCACAGCGCGGAGGGCTCCGCGGCCGACCACTTCGGCCAGGTCTGGCGCTACGACCCGTCCGAGCGCCGCCTCACCCTCGTGATCGTCTTCGGCCCGAGCACCGACATCCAGCTCCCCGGCGAGTCCCCGGACAACATCTGCCTCGCGCCCAGCGGAGGCCTGATGGTGGCCGAGGACGGTGACGGCGCGCAGCACGTGTACGGCCTGACGCGGCGCGGAGAGGTCTACACGATGGCCCGCGGCCGGCAGAACGTCGGCACTCCGGAGAAGCCCGAGTGGGGCGAGTTCGCGGGCGTCTCGTTCTCGCCGGACCACGACACGATGTACGTCAACTGCTATAACCCCGGCACGACGTTCGCCGTGACGGGACCCTGGCACCGAACCTGACCTGACCTGACCTGACAAGGGTGCGCGGCGGCCTGTTCCGGCCGCCGCGCACCCCGTACAGGGCTCAGGCCCCTAGGAACCGATCACCGGATAGTGGTCGGACAGGTTGGTGTACGTGTACTGCTTGCCCCAGCTGGAGACCGTCCAGGGCGCGCTCTGCTCCTTGACCACCTCGTTGTGCCAGGTGGCGGGCCGGGCGTGGCCCTCGCGGTGCAGGACGTAGTCCAGGTCCTCGCGGGGGTCGTCCGGGTAGCGCTCGGCGGCGATGGAGTTGTCCTGGGTGTCGAAGGAGTACGGGTGACCCGTACGGCCGTCGGCGGGGGCGAAGCCGCCGTCGGCGAGCATCGACGCGTACTCGTCGCTGTGCGAGTCGACGTTGAAGTCGCCCGCCACGACGACCTGTTCACCCGCCGGGATCTTCTTGGCGTCCAGGAAGGCGTCCATCTCCTTGAACTGCGTGGCGCGGGTCGCGGCCGCCTCGCCGGATCCGCAGCCCGGGTCGGTGGACTGGGTGTGGGTGCCGACGACGTGCACCTTCGTGCCGTTGACGTCCAACTGGGCATAGACGAAGCCCTTGTTGGAGTACGAGTCGGAGCCGCAGGCGTCCTTGTAGACGTACTGCTCCTTGCGCACGATCGGCCACTTGCTCAGGATCGTGACCCCGCCGTCCTCCGGGGACACCGAGGAGTACGCGCCGCCGGTGGCGTCCCAGCCGCCCTTGCCGCGGCCCATGACGGGGGTCTGGTGCGGGTAGCGGTCAGCGGCGTTGGCCATCAGCGCGTCGGAGGAGGAGTTGTCGAAGGCCTCCTGGAGGACGACCACGTCCTTGCCCTGGAAGAAGTCCGCGGCCGGAATGGCCTTGGCGCGGTGGTCCTGGCCCCAGTTCGGGTAAAGGTTCTTGCTGAAGAGGAACGCGTTGTACGAGAGCACCTTGAGTGCGGGAGTGTCGACAGAGGCGGCAGGCGCGTCGGCGGCGGTCGCGGACGGGGCGACGGCGGCGAGCGTGGCCGCGGCGAGCACGGTGGTGATCGCGGCGGCGTGAGTCCTGCGCAGCGCTGGGTGCGGCACTGAATCTCCTGAGAGTGGGGGGTTGTTGGAGGTGGTGTTGGAGGGTGCGCGTGATGTGACTGATGGGGCGCCGCAATCCAATCAGCCGTGATTACTTCTGGGGATACTTCACATGAACAAAGATCCCGCGGCCGAAGCGTGACGTTTTTGTGTGACCCACCAGGACTGAAATGATCAGCCACGGCGGCGACAGGGAGACGCTCTACCGGCCCCGGGATCAGAGATCGGCGAGCGTGCTCTCCACCGTGTCGAGCAGCGCCTGCCGGTCGTCCTGGACGCGGGCGAGGATGCGCAGCCCGTAGTAGGTGCTCTGCACCCGGCGCGCGACGCTCCCCGCGTCGGCCGTGGAGCGGAGCTCACCCGTGCGCCTGCCGGCCGCCACGACCGCGCGCAGCTCCTCCTCCACCCGGTCGAAGTTGCGCCGCACCGCGTCCTTGACCTCCGGGTCGAGCCCGGCGATCTCGACGGCCGCGTTGATCGCGAAGCAGCCGCGCCCGTCCGCCTCGTCGAGGTCGGCGTCCACGGCGTGCACCATCATGTCCCGCAGCCGCTGTTTCGCCGGTCCTTCGCCCCGCAGGATCTCGATCTGCTCGGCGGTGCTGGTCTCGTAGTAACGCCGCAGGGCGCGCAGATAGAGCTGCCGCTTGCCGCCGAAGGTGTTGTAGAGGCTGGAGGGCCCGAGCCCGGTGCTTTCGCACAGCGCGCGCGTCGACGTTCCCTCGTAGCCATGACGCCAGAACGTCTCCATGGCCGCGGTGATGACGCGGTCCTCGTCGAACTCTCGTGGCCTGGCCATGGCCCCACAGTACGGGTTTTGGAATACACGTACAAAATGCCGTCCCGGGATGTCCGTGTCATCACGCGGCCACCCGCGTACGCTCCCGGGGCTCCGTCACGGCACCCCGCTCCGCCCGTTCGAGTCGCGCCGCCCAGAGCACGGCCGCCGCTCCTGCGGTGGCGAGGGCGGCGCCGACCCAGGCGACGGAGGCGTAGCCGAGTCCGGCGTCGATGGTCAGGCCGCCGATGAGCGGTGCCACGGTGTTGCCGACGTTGAAGGCGGCCGTATTGGTGGCACCGGTCAGCGTCGGGGCGGCCGGGGCGAGGGTGAACACCCGTGACTGGAGCGCCGGATTGGTCACGTACCCGACAAGACCGAGGAGAAAGACAAGGCCGATCACGACGACGGTCGAGCGAGCCGTCAGCGCGAGCAGCACGGAGAAGAGTGCGAGCGCGCCGAGTCCCAGGCCGAGGGTCCGCAGGGGGCGCACCTCGGCCGTGCGTCCGCCGATGACAAGGCCCACCATCCCGCCGACACCGAACAGGGCGAGGACCGCGGGCACCCACCCCTCGGAGACTCCGCTCACGTCGGTCAGCAGCGGCGCGAGATAGCTGAAGGTGACGATGACCGCGCCGAAGGTGAAGGCCGTGATGGCGTACGAGAGCCAGAGCTGGGGGCGCGCCATGCCGCGCAGCTCGGCCTTCACCGACGTACGCCCGGCCTCGCCCCGGCCGCCGGGGACGACGAGCAGCGTGCACACCAGGCTCACCACGGTGGCCGCGGCCACCGCCCAGAACGCGGCGCGCCAGCTGGAGTACTGGCTCAGCAGGGTGCCCGCCGGGACACCGACGACCGTGGCCAGCGTCAGACCGCCCGCCACGATCGCGACGGCCTTCCCCTTGGCCGCCGGCGGCACGAGGGCGACCGCGGTGGCCACGGCCACGCCCCAGTACCCCGCGTACGCGAGGGCGCTGACCACGCGGGTGACGAAGAGGACCCCGTAGCCGGGCGCGAGCGCGCCGATCACGTGGGCGACGACGAAGACCGCTTGCAGGGAGACGAGGGCGGTCCGCCGGGGCCAGCTCAGGGTGGCCACCGCGAGCAGCGGCGCGCCGACGACCATGCCGATCGCGAAGGCCGAGATCAGCAGCCCCGCGTCCGGGATCGACACCCCTAGGTCGGCGGCCATGCCCGGCAGGAGGCCGGAGAGCATGAACTCCGAGGTCCCCTGGGTGAAGATTCCGAGCCCAACTATGTACACCGCAGGCGGCATTGATGCTCCTCCTGATCCGGCTGATCCGGGTCGCGATTTTGGAGCAGTCGCTCCAGAACTGACGAGTCAGGACGCTAGCACATTCTGAATCGATCGCTTCAGAACTTGCCCCGCCGATGGAACCCCAAGATCAGCTACGGATCAGACCTGGCTGCCGCGCACTCCCGGGTGCACCCGCCGCCGCACCGGCACCGCCTCGTCGCCGTCCGCCACGAACAGCTCGGGGTGGCGGGCCTGGATCGTGCCGATGTCGTCGAACACGCCCTGGAGATGGCCGCGCAGCGCCCCCACGGCCGCCGCGTCGTCCCGCTCCTCCAGCGCGTCGACCACCGAGGTGTGCTCGTCGATGAGCGTCTCCACCCGATGCGGCAGCGGGAGGCTGAGCCTGCGGGCGCGGTCGAGGTGGGCCTTGGCGGTGGTGACGGTGCGCCAGAGCGTGCGATGCCCGCTGACCTCCATCAGGCGGCGATGGAAGGCCTCGTCAAGGCCGAAGAAGGTGTCCGCGTCACCGGCGGCGCAGGCCTCGCGCTGGAGGTCGAGGATCGCACGCAGGTCGGCGATGTCCTGTGCGTCGGAGCGCTTGACCGCCTCGTGCAGCGCGGCCAACTCGATGGCCTCGCGCACAAACTGAGCCTCCATCACCGCGGGAACGCTGATGCGGGAGACGAACGTGCCCAGCTTCGGGAAGACCTCGACCAGCGCCTCATCGCCGAGCAGGATCAGCGCCTCGCGCACCGGAGTGCGGCTCACCTGGAGCTCGTTGGCCAATTCATTCTCCGACAGCGGGCTGCCCGGGGGCAGTTCGAGCGAGGTGATCTGGCCGCGCAGGATCCCGTGCACGCGCGAACGGACCGATTCACGGGCGGGCGATACGCCGCTCTCGCGGGTGTGCGATGCGGCGCTGCGGGTCTGTGACGGTCGGCGATCCATGGGGCCAGCTTCTCACCCACGCCGGGAATTCACTACCATACAAGGCTTGTATGGTAGCTCCGTCGCAGGTAGAAAGGGTGCTGCTCCGGGAGCCGCCCGAGCCGCCCCCTGCCCGTCCCTCGTACAAAGGAGTCCGATGACGACGACGCCGACCACCCCGGGCCCCCACCAGAAATCCGCGGCGGAAACGACCCAGGACCCGACAGAGGAACCCGGCGGGGACACCGCTCCGCCCCGGCCGCGCGGCCGGGGGAACAACGTCCGCTGGGGCATCGTGGCGCTCTGCTTCGGCGGCCTCGCGGTCAACTACCTGGACCGCTCGACGCTGAGCGTGGCGCTGCCCGCCATGTCCAAGGACCTGCACATCGGCCCGGAGATCCAGGGCTTCGTCCTCAGCGCCTTCTTCATCACGTACGCGATCTGCCAGCTCCCGGCGGGCGCCGCCCTGGACAAGTTCGGCGTCAAGCGGGTGTTCGCGATCGGGGCGATCTGGTGGTCCCTCGCGACCGTCGCCATGGGGCTCGTACGCGGAGTCGGCACCCTGATCGGCGCGCGGATGCTGCTCGGGGCCGGTGAGGCCGCCGGGTATCCGGCGCCCGCCAAGGCGGTGTCCCGCTGGTTCCCGCGGCGCGAGCGCACGCTGGCCAACAGCGTCTGGGACAACGGCGCGCGGGTCGGCACTGCCATCGCCCTGCCGCTGGTCACCGCCATCGTCTCGGCCTTCCACTGGCGGGCCGCGTTCATCGTCTGCGGTCTGCTCGGCTTCGTCTGGATAGCGGCCTGGCTGCGCTGGTACCACGAGCCGGAGGACCACCCGAAGCTGACGACGGAGGAGCGGGCGTACATCGAGGGAGGTGGCGCGCGCTTCGAGCCGCAGGACACAGCCGACACAGCCGACACAGCCGACACGGTGGACGAAGCGGGTGCCAAGGCGGGCGGCGAGGCCAAGTCGCTGCGCTGGCGGGACCTGTTCCGCTACCGCACCGTCTGGGGCATGATGCTGGGCTTCTTCTGCCTCAACTACGTCATCTACTTCTTCATCACCTGGTTCCCCAGCTACCTCGTGGACGAGCGCGGCTTCGACCTGCTGAGCCTCGGCTTCTTCGGCACCATTCCCGGCCTCATCGCCATCATCGGCAGCCTGACCGGCGGCTGGACGGCAGACCGGCTGCTCCGCAAGGGCTGGTCCACCACCAAGGTCCGCAAGACGTGCCTGATCAGCGGCACGCTCTGCTCGTCGGTGATCGCCCTCACCGTCGTCGTGCCGACGGCGGCGGGCGCCCTCGCCCTCCTCTCGCTGAGCTACGCCTCGCTGACGTTCGCCACGGCCAGCGTCGCCTCGCTGCCCGCCGATGTGGCACCGACCCCGGGGCACGTCGCCTCGCTCGCCGGCATCCAGAACTTCGCGTCAAACGTCGCCGGGGCGCTCGGGCCGATCGTCACGGGGTTCCTGCTGGCCGCGTCCGGCGGCTCGTACGTGGTGCCGCTGCTCGTGTCCGGGGCGCTCTCCGTGGTCGGCGCGCTGACGTACGCGTTCGTGATCCAGCGGGTGGAGCCGCTGCCGATCCGCTGACGCTCCCCGCGAGCGAGCGCCCCGCAAGAGAACCCGCGAACCCACGAGTCCACGAACCCGCGAGAGAAATGGACGCCTCGTGACCGAGGAGACGAAGACCCAGCGCGCAGCTGTCCTGCACGGGCCGAAGGATCTGCGCGTCGAGGACCGCCCGGTGCCAGCGCCAGGGCCCGGCGAGGTCCTCGTGCGCATCGCCGCCGTCGGCCTGTGCGGCTCGGATCTGCATTACTACGCACACGGCGAGAACGGCCCGAACGTGCTGCGGACCCCGACCGTCCTCGGCCACGAACCGAGCGGTGTCGTCGTGGCTGCGGGACCCGGCGCCGAACACCACACGACCGGCACCCCGGTCGCCGTCGAGCCCGCCCACCCGTGTGGCCGGTGCGCGCTGTGCCGCGCCGGCCGCTACAACCTCTGCCCCCGGGGGACGTGCTTCGGGTCACCGCCCACCGACGGCGCCCTGACCGAGTACCTCGTGGTCCCCGAGGGCTTCGTCCATCCGCTGCCCGCTTCCATGGACGTACGCCACGGCGCGCTGATCGAACCGCTCGCCGTCGCCGTGCACGCCGTCCGCCGGTCGGGGCTCGTGCCGGGCGACCGGGTCCTCGTCACCGGGGCCGGGCCCATCGGGCTGCTCGTCCTGCAAGTGGCCATCGCCTCCGGCGCCGCTTCGGTGACGGTCTCCGACGTGGCCGATGCCAGGCTGCGGCACGCCGCCGAACTGGGCGCCGAGACCGTCGGCGCCGCGGAGTTGACCCCCGACCCGGCCAGGGCCACGGCCCTCGCCGACCCGGAAGGCTTCGACATCGCGCTCGACTGCTCCGGCAACGGCGGCGCACTCGTCGGTGCGATCCGCGCCCTTCGCCCCGGCGGCACGGCGGTCGTCGTCGGCAATCCGTCGGCGCCGGTGACCGAGCTGCCGCTCGCCTGGATGCAGCGCCAGGAGATGTCGCTGGTCACCGCCTTCCGGTACGCGGGTGACTTCCCGGCGGCGATCGCGCTCGCGGGGACGGGGCGGATCCGGCTCGGCCCGCTGGTGACGGCCTCGTTCCCGCTCGACCGTGCGGACACGGCGCTGACGACCGCGCTCACGGACCGCTCACAGCTGAAGGTCCTGGTCGAACCGGGCCGCGCGCCGGACTCCGGGGCACGACAGCCGGGCTCCGCGGCACAACGGTCCGACTCCGGGGCACGACAGGAGGAGACCGCTCGTGGCTGACCCGCGGACTTCCGGCAGCGCCCTGCCCCGCCTGGCCCGCAGCCGACTGCCCGTGCCCGGCGTCAAGCGCCCGCCGCACGCTCCCGACGCGGGCATCGTCCACCTCGGTCTCGGCAACTTCCACCGCGCCCACCAGGCCGTCTACACCGCCGACGCGCTGCGGCACACCGAAGGCCCGTGGGGGATCCGGGGTGTGGCCACCGGCCGGGGCCGGCGCGGGGCACATCCCGTGATCGAGGGCATGTCCCAACAGGACGAGCTCTACACCGTGCTGACGCTCGGTCAGGACAGCGGTCCGGCCGCCCAGGTGCCCGGCGTCCACCACCGCGGGCTCGTCGCGGCGCGTCAGGCGCCCGATGTGGTCGCGGCCATCGGCTCCGACACCACGCGCATCGTCTCGCTGACCGTCACCGAGAAGGGCTACTCCCTTGCCGGGGACGGCAGTTCACTCGACCTGGACGATCCCGCGGTCCGCGCCGACCTCGACGGGCGTGGTGACCCGGTGACGGCGATCGGATTCCTCGTACGCGGCCTGCAGCGCCGTCTTCGCGGCCACGCCTCGCCGCTCACCCTGCTCAGCTGCGACAACCTGCTGGGCAACGGCGAGCGCCTGCGCGCGCTCGTCGGTGAGTTCATCGGGGCCCTGCCCGCTCCCGAACGGGACGACCTGCAGGCCTACTTCACCACTTCGGTGTCCACTCCGAGCACCATGGTGGACCGCATCGCACCCGCCACCACGGACGAGCACCGCGCACTGGTGGCCCGCTGCTTCGGCGTGCACGACACCGTGCCGGTGGCCGCGGAGCCGTACCGCCTGTGGGTCCTGGAGGACGACTTCCGTGCGTCGCGCCCGGCATGGGAGCAGGCCGGTGCCGTCTTCACGGCGGATGTGGCCCCGTACGAGCTGATGAAGCTGCGTCTGCTCAACGGCGCCCATTCGCTCCTCGCCTACTTCGGGCTGCTGCGCGGCTTGCCGCGGATGGACCAGGCGGTGGCCGACGGACCGGTCGGCGCGGCCGTCCGCGCCGCGATGACCGAAGAGATCCTGCCGACCCTGACCGTGCCGGACGATGTCGAAGGACCCGCGTACGTGGAGGAGTTGCTGCGGCGCTTCGCCAACCCCGCCCTCGGGCACCGCACCGCGCAGGTCGGCTCCGACGGCTCGTTGAAGATTCCGGTGCGCTGGGCCGGTGCCATCGAGGAGAACCTCCGGGCCGGGCGCGTCCCGCCGGTCCTGGCGCTCGGGGTCGCGGCGTACATCAGGGTGGTGACCGGCGGGCCCGACGCCTTCGACGAGGCGGCGCTCGGCGTGGTGACCGACCCGGCGACCGCGCGGCTGCGGAAGCTCGCGGCGCGTGCGGGAGGCCCGGCCCAAGCGGCCCGCATCCTTGTCGACGCGGGCGGCTTCCTGCCCGAACACGTCGCCGCGCACGGGGAGTTCACCTCACTCGTGGCCGAGTACGCGACGGCGCTCGGCACGCCGCGTGGCATCGACGCGGCCTTGAGCGGGGCGCTCCGTACCGGCCACTGAACCCACCCTTCTCGCGTACGTCCGTCACGTTCCCCCCTACGAACCCCCACCCCCTACGAACCCCTTACGAAAGGGAGTCCAGGCATGGCCACCATCGTCGCCGCCGAGGTCTTCGTCACCAGTCCCGGCCGCAACTACGTCACCCTGAGGCTGACCACGTCCGACGGCGTGACCGGCATCGGCGACGCCACCCTCAACGGCCGTGAGCTGTCCGTCGCCTCCTATCTGCGCGACCACGTCTGCCCCACCCTCATAGGGCAGGAGGCGGACCGCATCGAGCACATCTGGCAGTACCTCTACAAGGGCGCGTACTGGCGCCGGGGCCCCGTCACGATGACCGCGATCGCCGCTGTCGACGTCGCCCTGTGGGACATCAAGGGCAAGGTCGCGGGCCTCCCCGTCTACCAGCTGCTCGGCGGCGCCGTGCGGGACGGCGTCACCGTCTACGGCCACGCGAGCGGCAACACCGTCCCCCAACTCCTGGACGACGTACAGCGGTTCCTCGGCCGCGGCTTCCGCGCGGTGCGCGCCCAGGCGGCGGTTCCGGGTCTGGAGCGGGTCTACGGCATGCGCAAGGGTGACGGCGTCACCTATGAGCCCGCCGACGGCGCGCTGCCCACCGAGGAGGTCTGGGACACCGGCGCCTACCTGGACTTCGTGCCCACCTACATGGCCGCGGTCCGCGAGAAGTTCGGGTACGGCTTCCAGCTCCTGCACGACGCGCACCACCGCCTTTCGCCGATCGAGGCGGGGCGGCTCGGCAAGTCCCTGGAGCCGTACCGGATGTTCTGGATCGAGGACCCCACCCCGGCCGAGGACCAGGAGGCATTCCGCCTGATCCGGCAGCACACCACGACGCCCCTGGCCGTCGGCGAGATCTTCAACTCCATCTGGGACTGCCAGTATCTGATCACCAATCGGCTCATCGACTACATCCGCACGTCGGTCTCGCACGCGGGCGGCATCAGCCATCTGCGTAAGATCTTCTCGCTGGCCGAGCTGTACGGGGTGCGCACCGGTTCGCACGGCGCGGGCGACCTCTCCCCCGCGTCCTTCGCCGCCGCGCTCCATGTCGACCTGTCCGTCCCGAACTTCGGCATGCAGGAGTACATGGAGCACATGCCGGGGTACGAGGAGGTCTTCACGACGTCGTGGCGGTTCGAGGACGGCCTGATGCACCCGGGCGACCGGCCGGGGATCGGCGTCGAGTTCGACGAGCAGGCGGCGGCGCGCTTCCCCTACGAACGCAAGTACCTGCCGGTGAACCGGCTCCGGGACGGGTCCGTGCACGACTGGTGAGCGCCGGGGGCGAATGAGCCGCGCCCACGGGTGAGCCTACGAGCCTGAACCGCGGGTGAGCCTACGAGCCTGACCCGCAGGTGACCGCCTCGCCCGCCGCACGCTCCGCCGCGCTGCGCAGCACGCAGAACTCGTTGCCCTCGGGGTCGGTGAAGACCACCCACCCGGTCCCGTCGGGGTTCCGGCGGTCCGACGCCACGCTCGCGCCCACCGCCAGGAGTCGCTGGACCTCTTCGTCCCGGGTGCTGTCGGGCTGGAGGCAGAGGTGGACGCGGTTCTTCTGGGTCTTCGGTTCGGAGACGGTGGCGAAGTAGAGATGGAGTCCGGTGGGCAGGGCGATGGCCGCGGTCGATTCGCCGGGGAAGTCGTCGTCGTTGAGCGGGTGGCCCACCACCTTGCTCCAGAACCGCGCCAGTTCGTAGGCGTCGGCGCAGTCGAAGGCGACGTTGAAGAGGGTCGAGCGCATGGGTGGGGCCCTTCGTCCGTGACGGCTGCGTTGTGCGTGGCGGCTGCGTTGTCAGTGGCGGATGCCATCCTGACCGTCATGATCTCGCTGACTCTCACCGGCATCGACGCGGCCCTGCGTGCAGCGTGGGCCGCCGACACCTGCTCCCCCGACGACGTCGCCCGCTCCCCGTGGACCGCCGACAACCCGGCGTGGGGGCACTGCGACATCACCGCCCTGGTCGTGCACGACATGTTCGGCGGCGAGTTGCTGGTCGGTGAGGTGTGGTCGGTCGATGGCGAGCAGCAGAACTTCCACTGGTGGAACCGCCTTGCGAGCGGGGTCGAACTGGACCTGACCAAGGAGCAGTTCCGGCTGGGCCAGCGGATCACTGCGCCGCGCGCCGTGGCTCGGCCCCCGGGCCGCCTGCCGCGCCGCCAGGCGGAGTACGAACTGCTGCGGCAGCGGTTCACCGAGGCGGCTTCCCTGAAGCTGCCCGACCAGGGGGCGGCGGTCGGCTCGTGACTCCGTGAGTCCGTGAGTCCGTGAGTCCGTGAGTCCGGAGGGTCTCACTCCGCCCGGCTGCTGGACTCCCTGGCCTCGATGTGTGCCGTCGACCTCCGGTGCACCGCGGGCGGTGTCTCCGGCTCCCGGATGAGGCGGTCGACCAGGGCGGCCACCTCGGCGGGCGGCGGGAGTTCGATGCGTACGCTCGTCAGCCTCGGCCTCAGCAGCCTGCCGAGCAGCAGGTCGTCCGCGCCGACCACGGCGACCTCTCCGGGGACGTCGATGCCTGCGTCCTGAAGTGCCCTCATCAGGAGCATCGCGTACTCGTCGTTGTAGGCGAACACCGCGTCCAGGTCCAAGTCCCGCCACCGGGCGGCGAGTTCGGCCGCCGATTCCTCGGTGTACGCCAGCTCGACCGGCTCCACCCGCGCGCCGGGGCACGCGGCGGCAGCGGCCCGGACGCCTTCGAGGCGCGGCGTACTGAACATGCCGAGGCCGTGTTCGAGCGGGACGACGACGCCGATGCGGCGCCGCCCGCCCGCGAGGAGATGCGCACCGGCCACGGCGCCGACCTCCTCCTGGTCCATGGCGATGCCGTGCGCTCCGGGGGCGGGCGGCAGCCCGTAGGAGACGACGGCCGAGGTGCCCGAGCGCTTCAGCGTCTCGACGGAGGCCTCGTCGAGGGGTGCGCCGATCGTGGCGATGACGGCGGCGGGCCGCAGCTCGGCCCAGGCGCGGGCGGCGGCCTGCGGGGCGCCTCCCGTACGCGCGCCGTGCAGGACGCCGGTGTGCCCGTACGCCTGCAACTCCGTCTGGAACGCGGCGACGAAGCCCGTGAACAGCGACCCGTACGCGGGCACCGTGTCCGCGGGCACGGCGATCAGGACGAGCCCGCTGCTGCCCGAGCGCAGGGACCTGGCGGCGGCGTGCGGAACGTATCCGAGCTCCTCGGCGGCCACCCGCACCTTCTCCTGCGTGGCGGCGCTGACGCGGCCCGCGGCCAGACCGTTCAGGACGTAGCTGACGGTCGCACGCGAGACACCGGCGTACCGCGCGACGGACGTGCTTGTCGGGGGTACGGGTCCCACACCCCCGCGCTCTGGGCTGTCGTTCATCCTGCTGCGCATCCTTTCACGGCGGCTTTTCGCGGCGGCCTCTCGCGGCGACCTCTCCTCTCCGGCGACCCATCCCGCCGCAGCTCTGGTGCGGGCATGAGGTGAGTGCTAGAAAGTGCACTTACACGTGTCAAGTTACACGTGTCACGAACCGTTTCGGCCATCTCGGCCGACCTTCTGATGAGGAGGGCAACGTGGCCCTTTCCGCTCACCAGGACCAGACTCCCCCGGACGCCGCCACCCAGGCCACGCGCCCCGGCGACGGGGACGGTGAGACCCGGGCTCCCCGCGGCCTCATGCCCCTCCTGACCTTGGCCAACACCGCGATGTACACGCTCTACGTCGGCGTGGGCAGCGTGCTGCTTCCGCTCCAGATCGAGCACATCGACAAGGCCGACAAGGTGGCCCTGCTCGGCCTGGTCAGCGGGGTCAGCGCGGTCTTCGCCACCGTCTTCAACCCCATAGCCGGCGCCCTCTCCGACCGCAGCGGCCGCCGCAATCCCTGGATCCTCGGCGGCGGCGTCGCGGCCGTCGGCGCGATGGCGCTGCTCGGCGGGGTGCGGACGGTGCTGCTCGTGACGATCGCCTGGTGTCTGGGCCAGGCCGTGATGAACGTCTTCCAGGCCGCGCTCACCTCGGTCGTCCCCGACCGTGTGCCGCTCGCCGCGCGCGGCAGGGCGTCCGCGGCCGTCGGCATCGGCCTGCCGGTCGGCTCGACCCTGGGCGCGCTCATCGGCTCGGCGTTCGCCGATCACCTCAGCTCCGGATATCTGGTGCTCGGCCTGTTCGTCGCGCTCTCGGCGGTCCTGTTCACCGCGTTCGCCCGCGAGAAGCCGAGGCCGCCCGCGCGGCAGTCGGCGGCGCGCACGCGGGTCCCGGTCGGGAAGCAGTTCGCGGCGTTCCTCGGCGCCCTGCGCCACCACGACTTCCGCTGGGCGTTCATCGGGCGCGCGCTGCTCGTGCTCGGCTACTTCTGCGTCTTCGGCTACCAGCTCTACATCCTGCAGGACCACATCTCCCTGCCGTCCGGCATGGAGGCCGAGGACGCCATCGCCGTCCTCGCGCCCGTCAGCGCGATCGCGATGGCCGTGTCCACCGTCGTCGGCGGCGTGCTCTCCGACCGGATGAACCGGCGCAAGCTGTTCGTCGCCGTCTCCGCGGCGGTCTCCGCGGTCGCCCTGGTCATCCCGGCCGTCTCGCCGAGCTGGACCGCGATGATCGTCTTCGCCGCCCTCAACGGCCTCGGCTTCGGCTGCTTCATGGCCGTCGACAACGCGCTGGTGTCCATGATCCTGCCGAGCGCCGATGACGCCGCCCGCGATCTGGGCGTCCTGAACATGGCGCAGGCGGGCCCGCAGATCCTGGCCCCGTTCGTCGCGTCCGTCATCGTCTCGCTCTGCGGGGGCAGCAACGGCGGTGGCTACACGGCCCTGTTCATCGCGGGAGCCGTCCTGTCCGTCCTCGGCGCGCTCGCGGTCCGTCCGATCCGCGGCGTGCGCTGAGGAATCGGCGGCCGGGGCTCGTTGGTTCACGTACGACGGCCCGTACAACCGGCCGCCGGCGCACACCAGTTCACGTACAAGAAGCAAGAAAGCAGGCCATCACCATGAAGCTGCACACCCGCGAATGGGGCACCGGCGACCGCGTCGCCGTCCTGGTCCACGGCATCATGTCGGACCACCGCACCTGGCGACGCGTGGGCCCGGCCCTCGCCGACAAGGGGTACCGGGTGATCGGCGTCGACCTGCGCGGGCACGGCGCGAGCGGGCGCGGCGGGTACGGCCCCGAGATATTCGCGGACGACCTCGTCGATACGTTGCCGCGCGGGGCGGAGCTCGCGATCGGGCACTCGCTGGGCGGGATGGCACTCGCCCTCGCGGTGGAGCGGCTGGCGCCGACGCGGGCCGTCTACTCGGACCCGGCGTGGGTGCTCGGCGCGGAGAGTTCGGTGGACCCGGCCGTGTTCGTCGAGTTCCGCAGGGCGACCCGGACGACGATCGCCAACCTGAACCCGCGCTGGGATGAGGCCGACGTCGATGTCGAGGTCGCCACGCTGGCCGCCTGGGACCCGGACACCGCGCTCGCACTCTCCGGGGCCAACGCGCTGGACCGCACGCCCGCCGCGCCCTCGGTCCCGTCCCTGGTGCAGGTCGCGGACCCCAGTTTCCTCATCTCCGATGAGTTGAAGGGGGAGTTGGAGCGGCGCGGATTCGAGGTACGGACGGTCAAGGGCGCCGGACACACCATCCACCGCGACGACTTCGACGCGTACATGGGATCGCTGGAGGGCTGGGCGTAGGAGGACCCCGCTACCGGCTCGGGCCGCCTGCCGGGGCCTGCGCGTCGAACACTCCCGCGTGTGCCGCGTGATAGGCGGCCTCGGCGCTCGTGTGGACCAGGCGTGCGTCGACCGGGGCGCGGAGGATGAGGATGCGGTAGTAGAAGGGCGCGCTCAGCGCCGCGATGACCTCGGTGGCCCGGGTGTCAGGCGGGAGTTCGCCGCGGTCGACGGCGCGGCGCACGAGCTGCGTGACGTGCTCGGTGCGTGCCCTGAAGGCGCCGCGGACGAGGTCGGCGATGCCCGGGTCGTGCGCGGCCGCGGCCACGATGCCCTCGATGAGGTGGTAATTGCGGGGCGCGGCCTGGAAGTTGGCGATGGCCTGAGCCAGCTCGTGCAGGTCCTGGCGGAAGTCGCCGGAGTCGGGGGTGGGGATCGTCGCGTAGTGCTGGGCCAGCAGGTCGACGACGACCCCTTCGACGGTGCGCCAGCGGCGGCGGATCGTCGACACGTGGACGCCGGAGCGCGCGGCGAGTCTGTCCAGCGTGAGCGCGTCGAGCCCGGCCGCGTCGAGTTCGTCCAGGGCAGCCGCGAGGACGGCCGTACGGGTGCGGGCCGTCCGCCCGCCGGGACGGGCCGAGCCGGGTGGAGGTCGCTCAGTCATCGGCGCCAATGTACTGGGCACCGATCTCCGCCCCCCGCCTCGGTCGGTCCGGCGGGCCTCGCTTTGCGTGACGGGCCTGCCTCTCGCTAACGTGAGCGCTCCTTAATGCGCCCTGACGAGCATTAGAGATGTGTCGGGTGACATGGAAGAACAACGACTGCGGGGGTTGCGGATGAACGCGAATTGGAAGGGCGCGCGCGTCGCGTCGAGTGAACGAGGCCTGTACGTACGGAAGTTGGCCTCGCTGCTCGGCGTGACGGCCAGGCGGCCCGGCGCGGCCTTCCGCACCATGCCGACCCGTACCCCCGTCACTCACTGACACCACACACTCGACGCGACGCGGCGCGGCCGGTGGTTCGGCCGTCCGGGCAGTGTGGCCCGCCCCGCAGCCCACCGTTCACCATTTTGTCGTTTTTGTGCCGATATGTTCGCCAGATGATCCCCTCGGCACGAAGACTGAGCTCCACCACCTGCGCACTGACCGCCCTCGCCCTGACCCTCACCGCGCTCGCCGCCTGCGGCGCAAACCCCGCATCAGGCAGCCGCGACCAGGCCGCGCGCGCCACGGCAAGCGCCCCGCCCCGCCCCGCGACCCTCGCCCCCGGCCCCGCGGGCCTCACCCCCGTCTTCAAGAAGGCGCCCCGCACCCCCGCGTCCGCCGCCCCCACCGTCGCCCTCACCTTCGACGCCGACATGACCGCCGACCAGGGGCCCCGCGCCGCGGCGGGCGAGCGGTTCGACAATCCGGCGCTTGTTGCGACGCTGCGCCGGCTGAAGGTGCCTGCGACGTTCTTCATGACGGGGCGGTGGGCCGAGGAGTACCCGGCGCAGGCCAAGGACATCGGCCGGGACCCGCTCTTCGAGGTCGCCAACCACTCGTACAGCCACTACGCCTTCACCAAGCGCTGCTACGGCCTGCCGACCGTCCCCGCCTCCCGTATGCGCGCCGACATGGAGCGCGCCTTCGCCGCCTTCCGCAAGGCGGGCATCGAGCATCAGGTGCCGTACTTCCGCTTCCCCGGCGGCTGTTACGACAAGCGGGCGCTGCGCGCGCTTGCCCCGGGCGGCGTCACGGCCGTGCAGTGGGACGTGGTGAGCGGAGACGCCTTCGCGACGGACGCCGACGCGGTGGCCCGGCAGGTGCTCGACGGGGTGCGGCCGGGCTCGGTCGTCGTCATGCACTGCACGCGCAGCGCGGCCCCCACGACGGAGCGTGCCCTGCGGACGATCGTCCCGAAGCTGCGCGAGCGCGGCTTCCGGTTCGTCCGGGTGTCGGAGCAGATCAGGGCGGCCGGGGAAGGAAGGGCGGCGAAGTAGGCGCGGATAGTCTGGCCCGCATGGACGACACCGCCGATGGCCCGTTCGCCGAGTGCGTGCTGTGCCGCGAGCCCACCGAGTACCCCCAGACGCACAAGGGCGTCACGCTGTGCCCCGTGTGCGAGTGGCACGAGGCGCAGCGCACGGCCTGCTCGGGCTGAGTCGCCCGGCACTCGCCCCAGGCGCCGCAGGTGTGCTCAACCCCTGCGCGCAGCCATCGCGCCTGCCACCCCCACCGCCGCCACCGCGAGCCCCGCCG
>NZ_BAAAUG010000063.1:8833-12856 GCF_039533825.1 Streptomyces rectiviolaceus | reverse complement strand
CCACCGCGACCGGCAGCAGCGGCACCGGCGCCACCCCGTCCCGCGACCCCGTGACGAGCGCGGTCAGGGCCGCCCTCGCCGGGGAGCCCGTGGTCACCAGGGCCAGCAGCGAGGCGAGCAGCATCAACGGGACCGCACGCCCCGGCGAGCGGATCAGCGGCGGGCTGGTGACGGCGCCGACGGCGGTGCCCAGGAGCGCGCTCACCAGCATCGCGAGCAGCCCCGCACCGCTCGCCGCGAGCCGGTTCACGGCCGTACGGTGATCCGTGCTCGCCGGGTCGCTGATCACCGCGACGACGACGGTGGCGAGGGCGCCGAGCACGGCCGTGGCGAGGAACGCGGAGAGCAGGCAGGCCAGCTGCGCCCGCGAGGGACCGGCGGCCGCGGCCACGCAACTGCGGGCGGCGGGCGGCTCGTTGGTGGCGCAGATCCGCACCAGCCAGGCGGCGACGGGCAGCAGCGCGGCGCCCGCGTACGCGAGGGAGTCCAGGACGGGCTGCCCGCTCTGTACGCCGACGGCGAGGAACGCGGCGTACAGGATGACGGGGGCGAGCCAGCGCTGGGAGCGCAGGAGGAGAGCGGACTGGTAGTGGAGCAGGGCGTTCATCGGTCGCGCACCTCGCTCGTCGTGGGAGCGGCGGGATGCGCCGCCGAGGGCTCGGCGGACGCGGGAGCCGGGACGGATCCCGGGGCGGCCCCCGGCACGGACACCGACACCACGTGCCACGGCGGACGCGCCGTCAGCAGCGCGCGCAGCGCGACGTCCGAGTGCGTCGCCGCCACCGTCAGCCGCAGCGCCCCCTGCGAGGAGTGCGCGGTGACGACACCCGGCACGGAGGGCTGCGCGGCGCCCGGCGGCCCTTGCGCCTCGATCACGACCGAAGGACCTTCCGAGGCCGTGGCATCCCGCGAAGTCCCGTCCGGCGTACGGACGTTCACTGCCGAGCCGACCACCGCGTACGTCACGTCGACCGTGCCCGGGAGCCGCAATGGGTCGTGGTCCACGAAGACGACGGCGCCGCCGTCCGCGACCCGCTCGGCGACGGCGCGGTCGAGTTCGCCGCGGGCCGCGGCGTCCAGGCCCGTCCACGCCTCGTCCAGGACGAGCAGCTCGGGTCCCGCGAGCAGCGCCTGGGCCACTGCGACCTTCTGGCTGCTGCCCTTGGACAGTTCCGACAGGGGCGTACCCGCGTGGCTCGCAGCTCCGAAGCGTTCGAGCCACTCCCGCGCGCCCCGCTCGGCCGCGCCCTTCGCGAGGCCGTGGACGCGGCCCAGGTGGGTGAGATACCCGGCGGCCGTGAACGGCAGCGCCGCGGGGAAGCGTTCGGGGACGTACGCCGTGCGTGGCCGTCCGGCGACGCGGCCCTCGGTCGGTGCGTCGATCCCGGCGAGCAGCCGCAGCAGGGTCGACTTTCCGGTGCCGTTCGCACCCTCGATCCGCACCAGCGTGCCCGCGCCGATGCCGAACCCGACGCCGCGAAGCACCCACGGACCGCCCATGGCATAGCGCCGCCCCACCCCGTCGAGCCGCAGGACGGCCCCCTCAAGATCACTGTCCATGCGGCCATCCTCGCGCAAGGGCCCGGCGGCGGGGCAAGAGGCGAAGCCCCTGCCGGGCCCGATCTTCGGCCTGGCAGACTGGACGCGTGAGCAGCGACCAGACCGCCGGGAACCCCCAGCCGCAGGACACCCCAGCCCCTCAGGACAGCCCCTTCCGCGGCGAGCGGACGACGCGCGACGAGGCACCGCAGTTCGTGCTGCCGCTGGTGGTGCGCATCGAGCGCGCCGAGCCCCCGCACCGTACGGACGCCCTGGAGACCGCGGCGCGCGCGGTGCTCGTCATGCTCGACGACGAGCGGTCCCAGGGCGACGGCGAGTGGGCGCAGGCCATGCGGGACTGGCAGGACGCCCGGATCCGCAAGGTGGTGCGGCGGGCCCGCGGCGCCGAGTGGCGGCGGGCCGACGCGCTCCCCGGCATCACGGTCACGGGCAGGTCGGCGCAGGTCCGCGTCTTCCCGCCGGTGCCGCTCGACGGCTGGCCCAAGGACCTGGCGCGGCTCCAGGTCTCGGGCACGGACCTGGACGACCCGGATGCGGTTTCGCCGCCGGACGCGAACGCGCCGGTCCTGTGGATGAGCCCCGATGTCGACATGTCGGCGGGCAAGGCGATGGCGCAGGCGGGGCACGGCGCCCAACTGGCGTGGTGGGAACTGTCGGACGAGGAGCGCGCCGCCTGGCGGGAGGCCGGTTTCCCGCTCTCCGTCCGCACCGCGGACGCCGCGCTCTGGCGCGAACTCGTGGCGAGCGGCCTGCCGGTGGTGCGGGACGCGGGCTTCACGGAGATCGCCCCTGGGAACACCGTCGCAGTCGAGGGGGGCCGGCGGTTCTGTCCGCTCTCACCGCGCTCGCCGCTCTCGGGCCTGCGCCGGCCGTAGACGGCGTAGACGGCGTAGACGGCCGACAGGCTCACTGCGCCGCGCCTTGCCGGGCGCCGACCCATGCGTCGATGGCCGCCAGCATGGCGTCGTGGTCGTCCTTGTCGTCGTGGTCCGCGGCCCAGGCGACGTATCCGTCCGGCCGCACCAGCATCATCGCCGGTGCCGTCGGACCGGCCGGGGCGACGGTGACAAGACGTTCGGTCGAGACCGTCGCGGGGGCGTGCCGGCTGACGAGCACGAATCGGCAGGCGCGCAGGGCCTCGTACAGCCGCTTCGCGGTGCCGGGCCCGGAGGCCAGCTTCAGGTCGGGGGCGCGCTTTCCTGCGAGGGGGTGGGCGCCGGACGGCGCCGGGTAGGCGACGGCGATCCCCGTGGCCTTGGCCGCCATCCGGTCGGCCAGCGGCGGAATCCTGACGGCGGTGCGCGAGGCCGCGTTCACGAGCGTGCGCACCACGGGCGAATGGACCAGCGCCATCCGCATCATCCGGCCGCTGTCCCGGATCACGCTCCGGCCGATCGGATGCCGCTCCGCCTCATACGCGTCGAGCACGCCGTCCGGCGCCTGTCCCCGCACCGCGGCGGCAAGCCGCCAGGCCAGGTTGGCGGCGTCCTGCAGGCCGGTGTTCATGCCCTGGCCGCCGGCCGGAGAGTGCACGTGCGCGGCGTCCCCGGCCAGGAACACCCGCCCGACCCGGTAGCGCGGCACCTGGCGCTCGTCCGTCTGGAAGCGGGAAAGCCAGCGCGGGTCGTGCATGCCGAAGTCGGTCCCGAGCGCCTTGCGGGTGATCGTGCGCACATCGTCGAGACCGAGGGCGGCTTCGACCGGCATCTGCTTGCCGCGGTCCCACGCGACGACCCGGTGCCAGCCGTCGCCCAGCGGGGACACGAAGGCGATGCCCTCCCTGACCGCGTTCGCCACCGGCTCCTGCTGTGGCACGGACAGGCGGACATCGGCGAGCATCACCGAGCGCAGGGCGGCCCGGCCGGGGAACGGGAGGCCAAGTGCCGTGCGCACGACGCTGTTCATTCCGTCCGCGCCGACCGCGTAGCGGGCCCGGAACGTGGGGCGCGTGCCGTCGGACCGGCGCACGGACACCCGTACGCCGTCCGCGTCCTGCCGCAGCCCGGTGACCTCCGCGCCGAGCACCACCTCGGCCCCGAGCGCCTCGGCGCGCCCGGCAAGCAGCGCCTCGGTCTCGTGCTGGGGCGTCAGCAGCATGAACGGAAACCGGGACGGCAGCCGCGCCAGGTCGAGCTGGGCGTCCCCGATCATCTGCAGCCGGTCGATCCGGGCACCGCCCGCGACGAGTTCGTCGGCGATGCCCCGCGCGTCCAGGAGTTCGAGGGTTCGTGCGTGCACCGCGAACGCCCGGGTCAGCACCGACTTCCGTGTGCGGCGCTCGAGCACGGTGACGGAGACGCCGGCCGCGGCGAGGTCTCCGGCGAGCATCAGACCCGTGGGACCGGCACCCACGATCAGCACTTCGGTGGTTTCGGGCACGAAGGATCTCCCATCACGAGTGGCTGTGCCTGCAACGGCACTGCCATGCAATCCCCGGCCGAACGAGAATCGGTCGACGCCGGT
>NZ_BAAAUG010000063.1:0-8796 GCF_039533825.1 Streptomyces rectiviolaceus | reverse complement strand
ACCGGCGCGAGTGCCGCGTCGCGGAAGAGCCGCAGGTGCGCCCCCGTGTGCGAGCCGGTGGCGCGCGCGAGTTCGGCCGGCGTACCGGTGAAGACGATCTCGCCGCCGGTGTTGCCGCCCTCCGGGCCGAGATCGATCACCCAGTCCGCCTGGGAGAGCACGGCCAGGTCGTGCTCGATGACGACGACGGTGTTGCCCCGGTCGACGAGCCGGTTCAGGAGGCCGATGAGCATGTCGATGTCGGAGAGGTGGAGGCCGGTGGTCGGCTCGTCGAGGATGTATACGCTGCCCGTGCCCGCGAGCCGGTCGGCGAGCTTGAGGCGCTGGCGCTCACCGCCGGAGAGGGTGGCGAGCGACTGGCCGAGGCCGAGGTAGCCGATTCCGGTTTCCAGCAGGCCCTTGACCTTGGTGTGCAGCGGGCCCGACGAGAAGAACTCCGACGCCTCCTCGGCGGACATCTCCAGGACGTCCGCGATGTTCTTGCCGCTCACCCGGTGCCGCAGCACCGACTCCTTGAAGCGGCGGCCCTGGCAGCTCTCGCAGTGCGTGGTGACCGGGTCCATGTAGGCGACCTCGGTGATCAGCACGCCCCGTCCCTCGCACTCCCCGCACGCGCCCTTGGAGTTGAAGCTGAAGAGGCTGGCGTCCTCACCGCTGACCCTGGCGAAGAGCTTGCGGATGGGGTCCATCAGCTTCAGGTAGCTGGCCGGGGTGGAGCGCGAGGACCGTGCGATCGGCGACTGGTCGACGAAGATGGAATCCGGGTACTGGCCGCGGAAGGCGGTCGCGATCAGCGAACTCTTGCCGGCGCCTGCCACTCCGGTGACGGCGGTGAGGACGCCGACCGGGATGTCGACGGAGACGTTCTTGAGGTTGTTCACCTTGGCGTCGCGGACGGGCAGCGCCAGGTCGTGCGTGCGGGGGTTCTCCTTGATCCCGCCGTTGCGCCGCAGTCCTTGCCCCGTCAGGGTGTCGGCCTCGCGCAGCTTCTCGTAGGCGCCCTCGAAGACGATCGTGCCGCCGTGCACCCCGGCCTTGGGGCCGATCTCCACGACGTGGTCGGCGACCGCCATGATGTCGGGGTCGTGTTCGACGACGAGGACGGTGTTGCCCTTGTTGCACAGCGCGCGCAGCAGGTCGTTGAGGCGGCTGACGTCGCGGGGGTGCAGGCCCACGCTCGGCTCGTCGAAGATGTAGGTGAGGCCGGTCAGTTCGCTGCCGAGGTGGTTGACGAGTTTGAGGCGCTGGCCCTCGCCGCCGGACAGGGTGGGGGTGGGGCGGTCGAGGGTGAGGTAGCCGAGGCCGATGGCCTGGATCTGTTCCAGCGTCTCGCGGATGGTGGTGACGAGCGGGGTGTCGAGCCGCTTCTCCAGCTCGGCGGCGACCAGGACGAGGTCGCTGACCTGCAGTTGGCACCAGTCGGCGATGTTGCGCCCGTCGATCTGGGTGGAGAGGGCCTTCTGGTTGAGCCGGCCGCCGCCGCAGGTGGGGCAGAGGCCGTCGGTGAAGAAGGCTGCCGCCTGCTCGCGGGAGGACTTGCTCATGGTGGCGGTGTCCCGCTTGAGATAGCGGCGGACGAAGCTGTCGACGAGCCCCTCGTACTTCAGGGCGAGCACATTGCCGTTGGGGTACGCCACCTCGACCGTGCCCGTGCTGCCGTGCATGAGGGTGTGCATTTCCTCGGGCGTGTAGTCCACGAGCCTCTTGTCGACCTGCAGGTGCTCGTGGTTGGCGTAGAACTGCCAGCTGACGCTGTTGACCGCGTATCCGGGCAGCAGGATGGCACCCTCGGCGATCGACTTGTCGAGGTCGATCATCAGCTCGGGGTTGGGGCGCCTGGCTCGGCCGAGTCCCTCGCACTCGGGGCACATGCCCTTGGGGTCGTTGAAGGAGTAGAGCCAGGTCTGGCCGAGGCCGTCGTTGCCGTGGTTGGCGAAGAGCACCCGCATCACGGTGTAGACGTCGGTGACGGTGCCGACGGTGGAGCGGGCGTTGCCGCCGAGGGGGCGCTGGTCGACCACGACGGGGGTGGTGAGTTCCTTGACGGCGTCCACGTGTGGCCGTTCGAACTTGGGAAGGTCGTGCCGGATGTTCCAGGGGAACGTGGCGTTGAGCTGCCGCTGGGCCTCCACGGCAACGGTGTCGAAGACCAGGGATGACTTTCCGGAGCCGGAGACTCCGACGAAGACCGTGATCTGGTTCTTGGGGATGACCAGTGAGACGTCCTTCAGGTTGTTCTCACGGGCACCGATGACCTGGATGCCCTCGTCGGTTTCGGATACCGGCGTGTGGTTCACGAATCGTCCTCTCTGGAATCGCTTCACTCATCGAGCTCACCGAAGGCGCGCGCGGATCGCGCTCACCAGCTCGGGATCTTGGGGTTCGACCGTGGGGGCGAAGCGCCCCACGGGTTCACCGGCGGACGACACGAGGAACTTCTCGAAGTTCCAGCGCACGTCCCCGGTGTGGCCCTCCGGGTCGGCGAAGGGGGTCAGGGCGGCGTAGAGGGGGTGGCGGTCGGCTCCGTTGACGGCGATCTTCTCGGTGAGCGGGAAGGTGACCTGCCGCGCGGAGCAGAATTCGGCGATCTGCTCGGAGGTGCCCGGCTCCTGCTCGCCGAACTGGTTGCAGGGGACTCCGATGACGACGAGCCCGTCGTCGCGGTGGCTCCCGGCGAGCTCCTCGAGGCCGGCGTACTGGTTGGCGAGGGCGCATCCTGAGGCGACGTTGACGACGAGCAGGGTGTGGCCGCGGTGCCGGGAGAGCAGGTCGGAGCGGCCGTTCAGGTCCGTGATGGCGATGTCGAAGACAGTCATGCGGTGCACGCTAGATTCGCCCGGTCCTGACGCGGTCGATGTCGCGTCGCGGGCATCTCGTACGCCGCTCGAAGGGTGGGCGCCTTCCGGGGCGGCGAGGAGAACACGACGTCGAGGGGTGTGAGCCGACGCGGGGGATGGGCCGGCTCACACCCCGGTACGTGGGGCCTGCGACTAGCGGCTGAGGGCGCGGTACTTGCGGACGGCCAGCGGGAAGAAGATCAGGAAGATCCCGACCGGCCAGACGAAGGCCATGAGCATCGCGTGCTCGGCGATCCAGGACGTGCCGCCGACCCCGGGATTGCCGAACAGCTCACGGATGGAGTGGGCCGTCGACGAGAGCGGATTCCACTCGGCGATGGTGGCCAGCCAGCCCGGCATCATCTCCGGGGAGGCGAAGGTGTTGGCCACGATGCCGAGCGGGAACAGCAGGGTGTAGACGGCGGATGCGCCCTCCGGCGAGCTGATGATCAGGCCGAGGTAGATGCCGACCCAGAGCAGGGCGAAGCGCAGCAGCAGCAGGAGCGCGAAGCCTCCGAGGGCCGGCAGGAAGCCGTCGTTCCAGCTCCACCCGGCGATGGCGCCGCAGCCCATGAGGATGATCAGGACCACGGTGCTGTAGAGCATGTTGACGATGCTCTGGCCCATGACGACCGAGGCGGCCGACATGGGCATGGAGCGGAACCGGTCGGTGACGCCCTTGGAGGCGTCCGCGGTGACGCCTGCCATGGTCTCGCCGATGCCGAAGGCCATCGACATGACGAACATGCCGGGCATCAGGAACTCCATGTAGCTCCCACCGCCCTCGATCTGCATGCCGCTGCCGAAGATGCCGCCGAACAGCAGCACCATCAGGATCGGGAAGGCGAGTCCGGCGAGGATCTGGGTGGGGTTGCGGGCCCAGTGCGCGAATCCACGGAGGGTCAGCGTCCAGGAGTCGGCAAGGACCCAGCCCAGCTTGGTGAAGGGGTTGGTGGGCACTTCGGGTGCGACGATCGCGCTCACGGCTGGGCGACCTCCTTGCGGCTCGGCTCGGCGGTCGGCGCCGTCTGGTTTCCGGTCAGGTTCAGGAACACCTCGTCGAGGGTCGGGCGGCGCAGGGCGATGTCCTCGGCCTCGATGCCCGCGTCGCTCAGGGAGCGGGCGACGGCGGTGAGGGCGACGACCCGGTCCTCGACGGCGACGCTGATGCGCCGGTTGTCGACGTCCGTCTCGGGCTTCGCCTGGAGCAGCGAGGTGATCAGGCCGAGCGCGGCGTCGAGGTCGTTCGGCCGGCGCAGCACGACGTCGATCCGGTCCCCGCCGATCTTGTTCTTGAGCTGGTCCGGAGTGCCGGTCTGGACGACCTTGCCGTTGTCGATCAGCGAGATCATGTCGGCGAGTTGGTCGGCCTCTTCGAGGTACTGGGTCGTCAGCATGACCGTTCGCCCTTCGGCGACCAGACCGCGGACGGACTTCCAGACGTCGTTGCGGCCTCGCGGGTCGAGTCCGGTGGTGGGCTCGTCGAGGAAGAGCACGGAGGGCGCCAGGATGAGGCTGGCGGCGAGGTCGAGGCGTCGCCGCATACCGCCGGAGTACTGCTTGGCCGGCTTGCCGCCGTCGTCGGCGAGGCCGAACCGCTCCAGGAGTTCGTCGGCCCGGCGCTGGGCCGCCTGCTTGCCGATGTGGTAGAGCCGCCCGAACATCACCAGGTTCTGACGGCCACTCAGGTCCTCGTCCACGGCCGCATGCTGGCCGAGGAGTCCGATGCGGTAGCGGACCTGCGCAGCCTGGGAGGCGACGTCATACCCGGCGACGCGGGCGGTTCCCCCGTCGCTCCGCAGGAGGGTGGAGAGAATGCGGACCGCGGTCGTCTTGCCGGCGCCGTTCGGGCCGAGGAGCCCGTAGACGACGCCGCGCGGCACGCTCAGGTCGAGTCCGGCGAGTGCCTCCTTGTCACCGTATTTCTTCTTGAGACCTTCGGTTTGGATCGCCAGGTCGGCGCCGGCCATGCTCACCCCTTCTTGGGTGCTCAAATTTGGGTACCCTGCGAGCATAGGGGAGGCCACTCGGATTATTCAAGTTTTAGCACGACCCTCTGGAGCGCCCCTGCGGCAGGCGGATCACGGTGACCGATGCCAGTGATCACGGTGCCCGGCGTACCAGGCGACCGTCTCGCGCAGCCCTTCCTCCAGCGAGCGGCGCGGCGCGTAACCCAGTTCGCGCTCGGCCTTCGTGCCGTCGACCGCGTACCGCAGGTCGTGCCCCTTGCGGTCCTCCACGGGCCGGACGAACTCCCAGCCCCTGTCGCAGAGTTCGAGAAGACGGCCCGTCATCTCCTTGTTGGTCAGATGGGTGCCGCCGCCGATGTTGTAGATCTCCCCCGCACGCCCGCCGTCGAGGACCAGCCGTATTGCGCGGCAGTGGTCGTCGACGTGCAGCCACTCCCGGACGTTCGCGCCGTCCCCGTAGAGCGGAACCCGCTCCCCGTCGAGCAGCCGGGTCACGAACAGCGGGATCAGCTTCTCGGGGTGCTGGCCGGGGCCGTAGTTGTTGGCACACCGGGTGATGCGCACGTCAAGGCCGTGGGTGCGCCAGTACGAGCGGGCGATCAGATCCGCCGATGCCTTGGACGCCGCATACGGGGAGTTCGGCAGCAGGGGCTCCTCCTCCGTCCAGTACCCCTCGTCGATCGATCCGTAGACCTCGTCCGTGGAGACCTGGACGAACACGCCGACGTCGTGCCGCAGGGCCGCTTCGAGCAGCGCCTGGGTGCCGAGCACGTTGGTGCGTACGAACGCCTCGGCGCCCTCCACCGAGCGGTCGACGTGCGATTCCGCGGCGAAGTGCACCACCGCGTCATGCCCGGGGAAGACCTTCTCCAGCAGCGCCGTGTCGCAGATGTCACCGTGGACGAAGGTCAGCCTCGGGTGGTCCGCGGGCAGGTTGCTCAGGGTCCCCGCGTAGGTCAGCTTGTCCACGACGGTCACCCGGTCGTCCTCGTGCCCGGGGTACCCGCCGTCCAGCAGCGTTCTGACGAAGTACGAGCCGATGAAACCGGCCGCGCCGGTCACCAGGATGTTCACGCCTGTTCTCCTTCCGCTGTGGGGCGGAAGGGGCGGGCACCGCCCGCTCCCTCCGCCGGACGCCGTCATCGGCCGGTGGCCACCGGCTGGTGACGCGCGGTCAACTTCTCGATCCTCGGGACCACTTCATTGGGGCTCGGCGCCGCGAGCATCGACCGCCGCAGCCGCCGCGCGCCCTCCCCGAAGGAGGGCTCCTCCAGCACCCGGACCAGCTTGTCCCGCAGCACCTCGACGCTCAGGCCGTCGGAGTGCAGGTGCAGCCCCGCGCCCAGCTCCTCCACCCGCTGGGCCCGGTAGATCGCGTCCCACATCCAGCCGAGCGCCACCTGCGGCACCCCGTGGACGGCGGCGGTGGCCCAGGTGCCCGCGCCGCCGTGGTGCACGATCGCCGAGCAGCTCGGCATCAGGGCCAGCAGGGCCACGTGGTCGACCACGCGGGTGTTGTCCGGAACCCGCGACACCTGGGCAAGCTCCTTCTCGCTCAGCGTCGCCACCACCTCCACGTCCAGGTCGGCGATCGACGCGAAGACGTCGTTCACGTCGATGGCGTTGGGGAACTCGGTGTCGCGGATGGTGAGTCCGAGAGTGAGGCAGACCCGGCGCCGGGCCGGCGGCTCCCTCAACCAGTCGGGTACGACCGCGGGGTTGGGGCCGTTGTACGGGACGTAGCGCATCGGCACGGTCGGCAGCCCGAGCTCCATCCGCACCCCGGGAGGCATCTGGTCGACCGACCACTGTCCCGTCACCACGTCGGGGTCGAAGTCGGCCCCGTGCCTCTCCAGCGTGTAGGCGAGCCACTCCTCGAGCGGGTCGTCGCGCAGCTCGCCGGGCACCTTCGCCTGGCGCTCGCGCAGCGCCAGATGGGCGTTGGAGAAGAGGTCGGGGAACGACAGCAGCCGGGCGTGCGCGGCCCCGCTCGCCTTGGCCGCGACGGCTCCGGCGAAGGTGAACGGCTCCCAGAGCACCAGGTCCGGCTTCCAGAACCGGGCGTAGTCGACCAGCGCGTCGATCATCGTGTCGTTGTTGATCTGCGCGTAGAAGGTGGCCGTCAGCATGGCGTTGGACGCCCGCAGATAGTCCAGGCTCAGCCGCTCGGGACGGTTCTCCAGGTAGTCCCGCTCCAGGTGGTGCACGAGCATCCCGGGTCCGACCGTTCGGATGACGTCGTCCATCCGGTGGTCCCCGCCCACGGGCACGGCCGTCAGACCGGCCCGGGTGATGGACTCGACCGCGGCCGGCTGACTCGCGACCCGCACCTCGTGTCCCGCCGTCCGCAGGGCCCACGCCAGCGGGACGATGCCGTTCAGATGGGCGTCCTGCGCGAAGGCGGTCAACAGCACCCGCATGGGGAGCCTCCTTCCCACTCGGTGGCCGGCCCGGCCGTGGCGCTGGTCATGAGGGCCATGGAGGTCACGGAGGTCATGAGACGGAGAACCGCAGGATGCCGCCGAGCACCGCCGACCGCATGCGGCGCAGCACCTCGGCGTTGCGGCGCAGCCCGGGCCTGGCCTCCGTGAGGACCCGGAGCGCGGCCTCCGTCTGGATCCGCACCAGCGGGGCGGTGACCGGGGCGGCGGCTCCTCCGAGGAGCGTGAGCTGCCGTTCGCCGTCGGCACGGTCGAGGTCGAAGGCGTTCGGATCGTCGAAGGACTCCGGGTCGCGGTTGGCCGCGTCGACGAGGACCACCACACGCTTGCCCTCTTCGATCGTCTGCCCGTCGAACTCGACCTGCTCGCGGGCGATACGGCTCTCGAAGCGCAGCGGCGGCGCACAGCGCAGGGCCTCGCGGACCCCGGCCTCCACGAGGGCCGGGTCCTGCCGGATCCGGTCCCACGCGGCGGGGTTCTCGAGGAGCGTCTCCACCGTGTTGCACAGGGCGGTGGCGGTGACCTCGATGCCCACGACGACGGCGAGGACACCGATCGCTGCCGCGTCCTCCTTCGGGACACCCGTGAGCGCGGCCAGACCGGTGGCGCGTCCGTCGGCGACCAGGCCGGACAGCTCGGAGGAGACACCGTCCACCGCTTCGAGGAGCGCGCGGGCGGTCGTCAGCTGCTGCGGGCACTGTCCGGCGTCCAGCGCAGCGGCCAGGCCCTCGTGCCTCTCGGCGATCCGCTCCCGGCTCTCCGCGGGCAGTCCGAGCACGTCGCAGACCACGCGGGTCGCGGCGGGGACGGCGTAGTCGCGGTACAGGTCGAACCGCTCACCGGCCTTGCCGAGGATCTCGCGGCAGGCGCGCTCGATCTCCGGGCGCCGCTCGGTGAGCGCCGCCGCGCCGAGCAGCGGGGCCGCGGCGTCGGCCAGCTTCTCGTACGCGGCAGGGTCGTGGTTGATGTGGGCGTCGTCGAGCGGGGTGACGTGGCAGAGCTGGGGGTTCTCCCAGACGTCGACACCCGGGTGGTGCTGCGGGCCCTCCTCCGGGTGACGGGGGGAGAACCGGGGGTCGGTGAGGACCTTGGCACCGAGCTCACGGCTCGCGGTGACCCACGCGCCGATGCTGCTCTCGTGCAGGCCGAGTTCGCGGGCGCGCTCGCCGTGGCTCAGGGGGTCGTCCTCGCCGGCGCGCAGGAGCAGGGCGAAGGGGTCACCCTGGGCGCCGAAGATGAACTGGACACCGCGGATGGTCAGCAGATGCCGGCCCAATTCGCTGTTCGACTGCTCAGTCAACATGACACCGTCCTGGGAGAGAGATCCGGATAGGTTCAAGAGCTCGTGGACATCGCGGGCACGAGGGGATCCAGCGCCAGTTGCGACGCTAGGCCGGGTGCCTACAGCGGCACTCGACACGGGCTACACGGGCCGGGCTACACGGGGCCGGGCTACACGGGCCGGGCCCCCGGCGCGCTGGTGCCCAGCGCCAACCGCGCCAGCTCATCGGCCGCGGCGCGCACGGCGGCGCTGTCCGCCGCCGCGGT